>JAYYDI010000187.1:0-13459 GCA_036161055.1 Pseudomonadota bacterium | reverse complement strand
GAATATGCGCCTGCTTTCGTGACCCCTCGCCACAAGGCGCCAACCACTAGTGGTCCAGCGAATGCTGCCATCATACCTCCGGTTCCTATCCAGACAATCAACGCAACATTTTTATCCATTAATCCCCAAGCTAGGGCCATGCAAAAAACCAAGATACCCATTGTTGATACTCTAGATATCCTGAGCACTCTTCTATCAAGTTCTTCTTTATTTAAATCAGGTGACACTATGGGAACTAGAGTCCGCCTGTAAATATCATTAGCTATAATTTGAGACGAAGAAACAACTAGTCCGTCTGCAGTACTCATTACTGCTGATAGAACCCCTATGCCAATCAGCGCTGCTAGCCAATCAGGAAATAATTCGATAAAGAGTAAAGGAAGTGCTTGGTTAGGGTTTGCCCCTGGAAGGTATAAATCTGAACCGAAATGAGCCCTTGCAAGTAGCCCTCCAAAACCCATCATCCCCAAAAGAAGACCAAAAAAGAAGGCAAGTTTTATAAATTGCATTTGGCTCCCATCAGATTTGAGGGCCCACAGCTTGTTTCCCAAGTGAGGCAAAAGTCCTAATGGAAGATGCGCAAAGGCGATCACGAAAATTGACCACCACGAATGATATAAAGGTGTGCCTCGATTCAGAGGAGATGTTAAAACTGGATCTTGATTTTGTAAATTCTGGATAATACCAGCAAAGCCGCCACCAATACCAAAACCTAATAGAGTTAATAAAATCACAACCGTTGCAAGAACTATCATCATAGCTCCTTGCAGGCCGTCGGTAAGAATATCGGCGTGAGCGCCGCCGGCCACGACATAGAAGAGCAAAACTGCCGTCGTTATTCCCAAAGCCCAGCGTTCGTCCAGACCTAACATGAGTTGGAATATGACTACGCCAGAAACAAGCTGTCCTGCTAAATAAAAAAACAGAATCAAAGAGAGCAACGCAACTAAAATACGTATTCCATCTGATTGATAACGGTCCCCAAGGTACTCTGGGATGGAGCGATTACCAAAACGATCTCCTGCAGTCGCAACGAGTCGCATTGATATTAGCACCCCGAAATATACCCCGATTGGATACAGGAAGTTGCTCCATTGGGCAGCAAGACCCCATTCATAAGATAGGGCCGGTTGTCCTAGGAAAGTAGCGCCACTTGCTGTAGAGGCAGCAAAGGCAAGTGCTAAGAAAAAAGGACCGTAAGATCCTCGTGCCGTGGCAAAGTCATCCGCATGCTTGATTTTTTTTTGGGTATAGATACCAATCCCTAGCATAAGCGCCACGTAAAAAGCGAGGAAGACCCAAGACCATTCCATTAAATCCATGATTAATATTATTGCTTTAACGTGGTGATATAGTAGGACAAATTAAAAAATTTGGGGATAGAAAATGTTAAGTAAGTTCGATGACTTTCCAATCCATCAAACCTCCGAGCCGTTGATGGTGCCAAATACGAGCGATAGGAATTTTTATAATCGGACTTGGTTCAATGGTTATGCTCCTGATGGGTCCTTCTATTTTGGGATTGGAATAGCCATTTACCCTCATAGGGGAATAATGGATTGCGCTTTTAGTGTTGTTAGACCAAACGAGCCTCAGTACTGTTTCTTTGGTTCTAGAAAAACCCCCAAAGATCACTCCGAGACTATCGTTGGCCCCTTTGAATTAAAAATAACCTCACCAATGCGCAGTGCGAAAGTATCGTTAAGGAGCAACATAAGCGGTTTGTCTTGCGAATTGGTCTTTGAAGCAAAAACTCAGCCCATTCAAGAAGCAAGACAAGTTCTATGGTCGGGATCTAGGCGAATAATGGATGCAACACGTTTCGCTCAATTTGGTCAATGGACTGGAGAGATAAAAACACCGAGTGGGAAAATTGAAGTAAGTCCTAGTGATACGATTGGCACTAAAGACAGGAGTTGGGGAGTTAGGAACGTTGGGGAGCCAGAATTAGGCGGAGCACCTAAACTTCCCAGTGGAATCTGTTTTATCTGGGCTCCCCTGGTCTGGAAAAATTATGTCAGTCACGCAATCTTTTTTGATGATAAAGATGGTTTCCCAATAGTTCGCGAGGGTTTAGAGGCGCCACTTTATGAGGTTAAAACAATCAGTGAAAGGATCGACGAGGATATCATTACCAAATTCGCCGCCTCACACAGCCTAGACTACGAGAAAAATACTCGTTGGGCTCAAAAGGCTGAAATTGCTTTTACTAATCTTGATGGCGATAAAAAGATCATCTCTTTAAAACCGCGACTGCGATTCATGATGAAGGGATTGGGATACGGTCACCCCGAGTGGAAGCAAGGCGTTTGGAAAGGCAATCTTGAGATCGGGCAGGACTGTTTCGAGTTAGAAAAACTAGATCCGCTGTTGCCAGAAAACCTCCATATACAGCAAGTAGTTGGCGCTAATGATGGACAGAATCAGGGTGTTGGAGTTCTCGAACAGATTATCTTTGGTCCATATAGCCCCGCTGGATTCAAGGGCTTTAATGATGGTTTTTCAGAGAGCTAAACACATATGAAGATTAGTCATAGAGCTACTTAGGCAACGTGTTTTTCTTTATATTCCTTAAAGCTTGAGTTTAGGTCATTTTCACATAGACCGAATTGCTTCAGGTTGTAGTGGTGTGTTCCATGTTTTCCTTTCGGATGTTGATCTATATAATTCTTGATCAAGTGAGTGTAATTGTCTCCGATCGTCAAATCGCAATGTGTGCCGATTTCTTTCAGAGAACGTAGCGGATCAAGAATTAACGTTTTATAGTTTATATCTATGAAGCGAGCATTTTTTTCCGGATTTTCGGCTCTATATTTCATGGTCGCAGATATCCCACTAAACCACTGGTTCTTGACATCGGCCCCGATCTCTTCCTTTACCGCGCAGCTGGTGAATGGTTTTCTGATATGAAAAAACAAACTGGCCATGCTTGGAATAACTTCCGAGGGATCCCGATGAAGATGAATGATTTTTGAGTCTGGGTATTTTTCGAATAATGCCGGCATAGATAAAAGGTGTCCGGGTGCTTTTAAAATCCACCTTTTCGGCGCCTCTGTTTTATGAGCCTGCAGACACTTTAAAAAGATTTCGTGGTAATGGTATGCGGGTTGCCAATCGCACTGCTTTAACCAATCATTATAATTTTTAACATTATTCGCAGCATGAAACTGCATTGAACGCAGAGATGCTGCTTGCATTGTTATGCACTCATGAGGTTGTTCGGTGCCCAAGCGATGCACTGCCTTAAACCCCGGCGATAGGGTATTTAAAGTAATTATCTGCCCTTTTGCTAACCATCTACGAAAAATATCTGCAGGAGAATTCTCAGGCACAAAACTAGTTTCCCAAAACAAAGGCGCGCGAAGATCTGAATGCATAGCCATCATTTCGTGAAGCAATGTTGATCCGGTGCGAGGAAGCCCTACTATAAATATGGGTCTATCGATTCTTTGCTCAGATGTCCTTTGGCTTTTGTAGAAAGCGTTAAGTCTTAAACGGTTGCTAAGCATCCTGTGAAGGTAGGTCCACGCTGCGATTTTGCCCAAGCGATTTAAGTTCGCGCCTGTTCGGTAATCACTGGTCAATATTTCCATGGGTTCAATGAAGTCCTCTTCACCAAAATCCTTCAGACCCGTTGTGAACATTGCGCTCTTTAGTATTTTTTTGTTATCGAAAAGCATATAACTCGAGGACAACTCATTTATCTCAAACTAGCCAGCTTTATTTTAGTTTCGCGGACTTTATAACTTTGAGAGAATATCACCTCCAAAATTTCTAGGCGAATCGAAAAATCGTGAAATTCTTCACTCTCGCATCTGAAGATGGCGCGGCAATTCCATGTTATGAGTGGGGAATTTCGAAGCCTAAAGGGTTTTTTCAGATTATCCACGGAATGGGTGAGCACTCAAAACGATACGATTGGGCCGCCAGACAACTAAATAAAGCTGGATACTGCGTCATTGCCAACGACCAAAGAGGGCACGGAGGCGCAATCAGAAAAATACCAGGAGACATGGGGGTAGATGGTTGGATGCAATCTCTGAAAGATGCTTATAGGGTAAATTCCTTTATCAGAGACCTTCATTTAAACCCCAAGATTTTCATGTTCGGCCATAGTATGGGTTCTTCTATCGCAATTCATTACGCGTGTTTGTACGGTAACTCCATTGACTCGTTGGTTCTTTCTGGCCCCCCAGGGTTCTTGAGTGGATTTCGTTTTTTTTTAATTAGGTTTTTATTGAAGCTTGAAAGTTTCTCTGTAGGTAAAGGTAAAAAGAGTAAACTTATGCAAAAAATATTATTTGAAAAGCCTAATGAGAGCTTCGAAAACACGGGTTCAACAGGGTTTGAATGGCTTTCTCGTGATGAAGAGGCAGTCGCTAAATATGTTTCCGATGACAAATGTGGGTTCGTTCTTACTATTGATTCACTTTCAAAGATGTTTGAGGGAATGAAGTTAAGTCAGAGCGCCGTTATGCTAAAACGCATCCCTAGGTCCTTGCCAATCAGTATACTAGCTGGTGAAGATGATCCTATTCATCGAAAAGGGGCAGGAATCTCGGCTATGATTAAGAAATATAGTCAAATCGGACTGGAAGAAGTATGCGTTGAAATATACCCCGGCGCGAGACATGAACTGTTCAACGAGCTTAACAAAAGTCAAGTGATCGATGACCTTGTTAAGTGGATGGAAACTAAATGTTAGGTACCCAATTATGAATAAGATAGCTTTAATTGGATTGGGCAATTTTGGTACGGCTTTAGCTCGTAATTGGATAGATCACGGTCTTCAAGTAAAGGGCTGGACCGTAGAAGAAGAGGTTTATAGGAGTATTAAGAAGACAGGAGTAAATGAAAAATACCTGCCTGGGATCTCGATCAAAGGATTGGCGGTTTCGATGAGTCTAGAGGCGACTATCAGCGATTCAAATCTCATCGTTCTAGCTTTGCCGTCTTCAGTTGTCATTAGTGTATTTGAAGACCTGATTGAGTATCTCTCAGATGATCACGTTTTGCTTGATTTAGCTAAAGGGCTTGCGCCTGATGACCGGCTTATATCAGAGACCATTGATGAGAAGCTTCGCTTGGCTGGACTTAAAACTCGTCTCTGCGTCGCGATGGGCCCCACAATAGCAACAGAATTAGCGAAGGGTGTTTACACTTCGGCTTTAGTAACAAGTTCAGATTATGAATTAGCGAACGAGCTAGCACAAATTTTGTCTACAAATGCGCTAAAGTTGACAGCAGCAACCGATTCTTTGGGAGCAGAGTATTGGGGCGCCTTCAAAAACGTTATTGCCCTTGCTTGTGGCGTTGTTGATGGGCTAAAAAATAAAGGGCGTGGTGGGGACAATTTAAAAGCAGCGATATTTGCGGTGGGTTATCGGGAAGCTTTTGTTCTCCTTCCTGCTCTAGGAGCACAAGAGAAAACAGCTTTATCAGCTGCGGGACTTGGTGATCTTTTTGTTACCGCGACTTCACCTTACGGAAGAAATAGAGAGATGGGAGAACGTCTGGGTTCAGGTCAAAGTTTAGAGCAAGCCACCAGAGAAATGGTAATGGTCAGTGAGGGTGTAAGCGCCGCTCGCATGTTTAAAAAAGTTTTCTTATCCAAGCGGATCGAGTCCTCGTTTGTCGATTCTGTATGCGATTTTCTAGACGCAAAAATCGATCCAGATACCCTAATTCAGGAATTGCTGAGTTAAGATGCCAATTCTCAAAGAGCCTTTAGTTCAGTTTTTTTTATTAGGGCTGCTACTTGTCGCGGTCTTCGAATTCGAAGGGCCTTCGATCGCAGAAGATTCAAAAGTCATTACAATAAATCGCGATGTTTTAATTAATCACATGCAATATCGATCAAAATCTTTTGAGTACGAAAAATTTGCTTTATTGTTAGATCGGCTTTCGCCTGAACAGACCGAGAACTTATTAGAAGAATTCATTCGTGAAGAGGTACTATTTAGAGAGGCCAAATCTCTAAATCTAGGCGAGGAAGATTATATTATTCGTCAAAGGATGGTCCAAAAAGTCGAATATCTTCTGCGAGCCGCTGAAATTAAAGGGTCGGTTCAGCCAGAGGAGTTTTATTCTCTCAACAAAGAAAGGTATTTGATTCCTAGAAAGATAACTTTTTCTCATATCTTCTTTGGCAAGGAAGAAAGAGGAGGCTGGGCTGAAGCAGAGCGATCAGCAAAGCATGTGTTGTCAGAATTGCTCGCCGCATCACCGGACAATGGAAAAGTAATAAACATCGGCGATAGGTTTATTTTTCACAAGAATTATGTGGAGAAATCCTCCGAGCATATTAGTTCGCACTTTGGCAAACAATTTAGCGACGCCGTGTTTAAATTAGGGTTAGAGAGTTGGGAGGGGCCAATTAAAAGTGCCTACGGATACCATATAGTTTTCGTAAGCAATATGTTCGAGGAGAGAGTTCAAGACTTAGAAGAAATTTACGATCGAGTAGAGTGGGATGCGAAGCAAGCAGCGATAACAGAGCTCACCGAAACTTTTATTTTGGATCTTAAGAAAAAATATAAAGTAGTAGTTGATCTTTGAAACGATATATTTTCTTGTTTATTTTCGTTGTATTTCCTAACCATGCGCATGATGCAAGGCCAATATACCTAGAGATAAATGAGAACCTCCATGTTGAATCCAATTACGAGGTTAAAACTAAAATTCCCAACAGCCTCAATTTCTTTCCCGATGTAATTCTTCCAAAAGGTTGCGAATTTGATCCTTTTTCCGAAGTGGAAAGAGGGGACGGCTTTTCTATCCGTACAGCACAGTTAAGTTGCTCGGCAACAATTCAGGGCAGATTTATAAGTATAGATTTTCCCAAGCCCAATCCATCTCTAAGCGTTTTGATTCGAACTTCTTTTCGAAACGGGGAGATCCATTCGAAATCGCTCCCTCCCGGAGAAACCGAATGGCAAATCCCTGAAATTGAAAATGCATCAAGCATTTTTAGGGAATACACTGATTTGGGAATACGACACATCTTAAGCGGCTACGATCACTTATTGTTCGTTTTATGTTTATTTTTTGTTGTTATCCTTCGGGAGAAAAAAAAATGGCAGGTTTTGTTTTTTACTGTCACAGGATTTACTCTTTCTCATTCCTTGACACTAGCTTTTTCAGTTTTGGATTTAATTACTTTGCCGATCTTATTGGTTGAGGCGTTGATTGCCCTGAGTATTACTTTCTTAGCTCTTGAATTAGTAAAGTCAGATAAGAACTCTCTTACTTTTACTTATCCTGCAGCTGTGGCGATAGTTTTTGGCTTATTACACGGGTTCGGATTTGCGTCGGTTCTAAAATCAATTGGACTTCCCCAAACCGACCTTTTTTTTGGACTATTATTTTTTAATTTGGGCGTTGAAATTGGCCAAGTGCTTTTCCTGCTTTTTATTGCATTAATTAGTGCAACTTTTGCGCGCACGTTACTGTCTTCCGAAAAACAATCAATCTTCATCGCTTATATCGCTGGAGCTAGCAGCGCTTATTGGGTCATAGACAGGGTTACGAGTTTTTCTTCAGTCTAGATATTCCTAGATTTGTTTATAATGAAAAACTTCGGATAAACTTAAATTTTAAATTAGGTGGATACCTCTATCGTGAGTGAGCTCTCTAAACCCGAACGAGTCTTGTACGCATTAGTAGCGGTGGCCCTAATCTTAGGTGCGATGAAAGCCGCTGCTGGATTTTTGGTCCCGGCGCTCTTGGCTTTGTTTATCGCAATCGTTTGTGCGCAACCTATGTACTGGATGACTGAGAAAGGGTTGCCTAGGTGGATAGCTATTCTGTTAGTTGTGGTTATCTTGTTGATAATATCATCAACCTTCCCGCTGGTCATTAGTGGTTCATTTCTGGAGTTCTCTCAGCAACTTCCGTTCTACGAAGAGAAAGCAGAGATTCTAATCAAGCAGTCTACAACATGGTTAAACGACTTCGGTTTTGGTGAAATGCTTCCAACTTTGTTCGATCCCGCCGAGGCTCTTAGTTATATTCAAAGGTTTATTGCCGCTATGGGAGGTATTGTCTCAAGATACTTTCTGATTCTCCTTCTTGTGATATTCATTCTTGTTGACGTCCCCAGATCTCTGAATAAAGGGAATTCCCCTGCTGGCCAAATTACCCGAACAATTCAACATTATTTTGCAATTAAGACCTTCACGAGTCTTCTGACTGGGTTAGCAATTGGAGCATGGCTTCTGATATTAGAGGTTCAATATCCAATGCTCTGGGGTTTCCTGGCTTTTCTTCTCAATTTTGTGCCCAACATAGGATCAGTGATTGCATCTCTTCCAGCTTTGTTTCTTGCGACTATCTTTCAGGGCTATGGTGTTGCCCTGATCGTGATGATTGGCTATGTTGTTATCAACGTTGGGATAAGTAACGGCCTAGAACCTAGAATCCTTGGTCAGCAACTTGGTTTGAGATTTGTTTGGATATTTTTATCTTTGATACTTTGGGGCTGGATTCTCGGCCCTGTGGGGATGTTGCTCGCAGTTCCTTTGACTATGACCTTACGAATTATCCTTGAGAATCACCAGTCAACCCAATGGATAGCATTAATTATGATGCCCGATCCAGCGAAAGTAAAAGAAGATTAGTCAAGCCATTGCTTGGTTAATATAATTGTGAAAATGCTGGATACGCATCTCATCTTCATTAAGAAAAACGGTGTCAAAACCAGCTGAGCCCATGCCCTTTTGAACTGCGCTCAATAGTTCAACATCCTGGTCAATTGTGTCGGTCATCGTTTTTTCTCCCGCTATAACGGCTTGGTAGCTGAAAACGTCTCTAGTCGGTCTAGTATAGTTCGAGGCTAGGAAAGCGTCTTGGTTACCTTCTCTTCTTCCTGGGGAAAGTATTGCGCCTGCATTACTTACAGCATCCTTATTAGCAAACAAAACCAAACTCATTTTATCGAATTCGCACTTTGATGGATTGGTCGGGTGAGGTCTGGGACGTAAAATCCAACAATGCTCAGGGGTGAAAGACAATACTGTATTAGGAAAGATATTGTATTGCCAAACGTCTGAAAGCTGATGATCAGCGAGTTTGCTGTAGTCCATTCCTCTCTCAGGGCCGATCCTTCGTTTTTGTTTTTGCAACGCTTCCCTTATTTCTAAGACTTTTCCTTTGAAGTCCGAAGGGTCCAAGCCCACTGATTGCAGTTGAGCGGTTTGAATGTCAGTAGGGATTTTAGGTATGGGAAACCTCGGGTTTACTGTCCCGCCAGGAACCTCTACTCCTGTGTGTCCGTGCTCAAATAATCTCACCGTATCATTACAGCAATCGACCATTCGTTTGTGCTGAGGGTGAAGAAAATCTACGTGGTAAAGCTCGCTGAAGTTATCAATTACTGCTTTCCAGTTGCAATCAAGCAAAACGGTTTGATCTTCCACTAAGGTCATCTCAGCGAAATTATATGGGGACAGTATTTCATTAAGCGGCCCTAAAAAGTCTTCAAAAGTCATTGGGTTTTCTGAGAGAGAAACAAAGACAAAACCGTTCCAACATCTCGTATGGACTTTTTTCATTGCTCTGTCATCGCTGGGTACGCCATTCAAAAAGCGCTCTTTATATGGAATAACGGTAAGATCGCCATCTATACTGTAAGTCCAAGCATGATAAGCACATCGGAAATTTACTGCGTGCCCTCGCTCATCATTTATTAGTTTGTTCCCTCTGTGCTGGCAAACATTGAAAAAACCTTGGATCTGCGAATTACTTTTTTTTGTCACTAAGATTTGTTCTCTTCCCATGTCAAAGACAAAGTAATCGCCTGGTTTTTTAAGGTCACTTTCTAGCCCCGCTAAAAGCCAAGATGTTCTCCAGATATCATTCCACTCTTTTTCCATGTAAGAGGTTTCGATGTATCTGTCTTTTGAAAAATTTTTGATTTGCGGTTTTATCTTGGAGTAGTTAACGATATCAACTGTCATAGGATTTTGGGCAAAGTTACGGTGGGCTAAAAAGTGTACTCTTTTTCAAAAGTCACCGATAGACCCCGGTGCTTTTGGATGCCGGTCCCGCTGTTTTTGGGGTATTGACTGATCCCCCTTCGTGCGATTTTGTAGTCGGTCTTTCTATACGATTATTATTCGCAACTTTCTGAGGCCGTTGATCAACTATCGATAACGGCCTTAGAATCTACTGGCTCTTGGAAGCCGCCAGGCGGATCGGATCTGTCAAAGTAGCCACTCCGTTCGCGTACGTACACGTAACTTTTCGGGTTTGGTTGTTCTCCGAGGAGACGCGAAATGTAATCTTAGTTCCGCTAGCTTTTTCCTTGAACTTGCTCGTCCGTATCCGCGTCACACCGTCCATCGATTCTTTCACGGTAGACTTGCACATGGTCATGATTTCTCCGGAAGAGGTTTTTGCACTAACTGAGACGGAAAACACAAATGCGAATGCAATTCCAATAAAATAAAGAAGAACTTTCATAAAATATCCTTTTGTTGGCTCGCTAAATGTAAATTCTTTGCCAGGAACGGCCCCAGGGGGGTAAGTGAACCTAACGATGTTATCATCGCACACATTCAGGAGAATTGTTAGCTTGATGCCGTAATATTTGCCAAATTAATAAAAATTTTTCAAAACCTTTACAGAATCTTGACATTTCAATCATCGTTCAGAGGCGACTTAAAACTGGTTACGAATTTTTAGCTTTAAAAGATCACCCTTCTCTTCTAGGGCATATGTTTTAATTGGTTTCTTGGTAAGTTGGCCTACGGGTTCGCCTGTCTCGAGATTAAATCTTACGCCATGAAGTGGGCAGCAGATAAATTTTCCCCGAATCCTTCCTTTTTCCAAAGGAGCGTCCTGGTGGCTGCAGTTGTTCTCTATGGCGTAGTGAATCCCATTTGCATTACAAACTAGAATTTTTTCCCCTTCCACATCGATCGCTAAGGACGTGTTGAGCGGAAGTTTTTCTAATTCCACAGCTTTGCCTCTGATTCGATGATAGGAGTGATGTCTGGTAAATCAAACATTAGTCGAGAATACCAGTAAGTCTGGTTTTTATCTTAACAATCCCCGTGTAAAACGGTTTCCTAACAATGTTAGGATTGCAGCAAAGATTAAGTAAAAAAACAATTTTCGGCAAGTGCATATGTGTAGAGAGGAAAATGAAAATCAATCTATCGCTCAAAGAAAAACAAAAATTGAGAAACAAATATCGAGAGGAACGAGAAAAAAGATTACGGCCGGACGGTAACGAACAATATATTGAACTTAAAGATCAGCTAGCATACTTCCTGGATGACCCCTATAAGGACGTTACTGAGCGCGATTCTGTCAGAGACGATGTTCAGTTTACCTTTGTCGGCGGAGGATTTGCTGGACTTGTAGTGGGAGCTCGTCTTTCAGAGGTTGGCCTAAGCAGCATCCGAATTATAGAAAAAGGGGGTGATTTTGGTGGGACCTGGTATTGGAACAGATACCCGGGCGCCCAATGCGACACCGCCTCGATGGTTTACATGCCGTTACTTGAGGAGACTGGACATATGCCCTCTGAAAAATATGTTCACGGCCCCGAAATACTTAAGCATTGCCAGAGAATTGGTAAGCAATATGGCCTGTATAAAGACGCTCTTTTTCACACTCAAGTTGTCGCTGTCGAATGGTTGGAAGAGCGGAAACGTTGGTTAATTAAAACTAATCGGAATGACGAATTTACCTCTCAATTTCTAGGAATGGGCACGGGACCACTTCATGTTCCTAAACTCCCAGGAATACCTGGAATTGAAACTTTTAAAGGACATTCTTTCCATACTAGTCGTTGGGACTACGCCTACACGGGAGGGAAGCCTGACCAAAGTGACCTTAAGAATTTAAGTAACAAAAGAGTAGCGGTTATTGGGACTGGAGCGACTGCAGTTCAGTGCGTTCCTCATCTATCGAAGGCATGCGAACAACTATTTGTTTTTCAGCGTACCCCTTCCTCTGTCGACGTCCGTAATAACGAAGCAATCGATCCTAGTTGGTTTGAAAAAATAGCGACGCCGGGCTGGCAACAGAAGTGGCTTGATAACTTTACCGCGAATCAAACAGGTGGCGAAGTCTCTGAGGATCTAGTGAAAGATGGTTGGACCGAAATTTCTAAGAGAGTTCGAGAGAAAGTGATGAATCTCAGAAAAGAAGATCGGATTCCGGAAAAAATGTGGGAAGCCTATGAAGACGCGGACCTCGAAAAAATGAGTGAAATAAGGGCACGCGTAGATTCGATCGTAGCTGATTCAGAGACAGGAGAGGGCTTGAAGGCATGGTATGGACAGTTGTGTAAAAGACCGTGCTTTCATGATGCGTACCTTCAATCCTTTAATGATCCGAGTACTCATTTAGTCCACACCGACGGAAAAGGGGTTGAAAGAATCACTGAAAAAGGAGTAGTTTTTGACGGTGAGGAGTATCCAGTAGACTGCATAATTTTTGCATCAGGCTTTGAGGTTGGTACACCCCTACAGCGAAGAACGGGGTTTGATCCTAAAGGGAAATCTGGAAAGCGGCTATCCGATCACTGGTCAGATGGGATGAGAACACTTCACGGTCTTCAGGTTGCCGATTTCCCTAATTCGTTTGTTGTTCAGGCGGCCCAAGGGGCAAACCTAATCTCCAACTATCCCCATAATCTAGGTGATTCAGCAAAAACTATTGCTTCGATCATCTCTCACATGATCGAAAATGAATCAAAAGTAGTCGAAGTAATTCAAGAGGCTGAGGAAAAGTGGGTCCAACTCATAATGTCGGGTCCAGGCGTTATGCTTGGCTCTCAGGATTGTACCCCGGGTTACTACAATAATGAGGGTATTGATCCCGGCCCTTCTAGAAAAACTTTTGTAGGGTATCCATATGGACCCGTTGCATTTTTTGACTATATTTCTCGGTGGCGAACTAGTGGAACCTTTAGCGGGCTAAAGTTCACTTAAATTGTAGCCCGGGTTTTACGAATGAATTTGAACAAATTGAAATCAGCGGAGGCAAATTTTCTGCAGATGTTCCCAGCTGGATTCGAGGATGAAGGATTGGTTGAGGTAAGAAAACGGCACAATCTTGCTAAAATGAATCAGCTTGCCCTTGAGGTTTTTCGAGAAGAGAACTTTTATGTGGCAGATCAGTTTTTGAAGGGTCTCGTAAAGGTTATTTCTGGATCGTCAATGATATCAATGTTCGAGAAGCCAAAGTTTCGCGACATGATTTCATCTCTCAACTCCGCGGAAAAAGAGTTGTTGACCTCATACTATCGAGAACTGTTCCATGGAGACCAAGAAAACGCGTTTGACGCTATCGTCGATATTTTAGCTTTTCATAAGATGGCAAAATGGAGTGTGGTTACTATTTCAATGTCTTATTACAGGCCAGAGAGCGAGGTTTTTATAAAGCCTACTACAACAAAAAAAATTATTTCTGAATTGGGGCTGAATCTCATTTATCGACCCCGACC
>JAYYDI010000186.1:0-11721 GCA_036161055.1 Pseudomonadota bacterium | reverse complement strand
GATTTGGCTATCGGTTTGAGGGTCTCCGATGAAGAGGAAATGCAAGGCTTGGATATCAATCAACATAATGAACGAGGTTACGACAATTAATCGCTCGAAAGGTTTTCATTTTTTGCCCCGTTTACACGGCGACCGAATGCTCTGTTGATAAGGTGATCAAGTAGCTGAGGGAATTGCAGCCCGAAACCCTCAGCTCCCTCCGGGTAGAGGCTGGTATTGGTCATCCCTGGAAGGGTATTTATCTCGAGTAGAAAAAACTTGTCGCCACGAAGAATGAAATCAGCACGAGACAAATCTCTGCAGCCCAACGCTTTATGTGCCTCAATTGCGCAATTTTTGATATCTAAGGAAAGCTTTGAGGAAATCTTGGCTGGGATAGTGTGTTTGGAAAGGCCAGCAGTATATCTATGATCGTAGTCATACCATGTGTCCTCTGGCGTGGTTACTTCGATTATGGGAAAGGCCTCGACCCCTTTTTTTGTATCGAGCAATCCAACAGTGATTTCTCTCCCGAACACTCTCTCCTCAACGAGTACTTTTGAACCGAATTTGAAAGCATTGTTCAAAGCCATTTCAATATCCTCTTCTCTGCTGATCAGGGTCACTCCAAGAGCGCTTCCCTGATTCGGAGGCTTAATGCAAATACTATTACCCAGTTTCGAAGTAATCTTTCTTAATAATTCTGACGCGTCAATTTCTTGGTTTGCAATTACGTGGTTTGCGAGAGGCAAACCTGCCTCCTTAAAAACCTGTTTAGCTAAAATTTTATCCATGGCGACTGCACTGCTCCTGACTCCGCTACCAACATATGAAAATCCTAAGATATCCAACAAGCCCTGCACCGTGCCATCCTCCCCAGGAGGCCCATGGAGTGCTGGGAAAATCACGTCTGGGTTGAATGCTAAAAGGTTCGGCACAACATTCTTGTCGAGCTCAATTTGTCTAACTTCCTGGTATGTTTTTGATAACGCTGTCTCAATAGCCTTCCCGCTGTTTCTAGAGACTTTTGCTTCCATTGAACCGCCGCCGGACAAAATTGCTATGCGTTTTGTCATGATCTTCTCTCCAAATGATAGCTGACCGGTTGTTTCATTTAACCACTGCTCACTTCGAGTCTCTTAACCCAGGTCTCTAGATCTCGCAGCTCGAACGGCCAGTAAAGTTCGTGCTCACAAATTTTTATGACGGGAATAGAAGCACCATATTTTTTCATTAGCTTATCCGAATTAGCGATTTCTACCTCTTCTATGAAATCGATTTTTCCAAGTTTCAATAATTTTTTGAGTTGTGAATTTGCCACCTCGCAAAGGTGGCACCCAGATGTAGTGAAAAGGGTGGCTTTCACTTGTTTTTTTCCAAAGAGAAGAAACTTTTTGCATTTCTGGAGGTGTTTAAGGCCCAAAAATCACTAGTTTTTCCGGTGCACATTGCCACCTGTTTACAGATTTCATTTAAGTGCATCGGTTCACATCGCCTGTTTTTCGGTTTTGTCTTTAATGTCCGTGGAAGCAGGTAAGGCGCGTCAGTCTCTATCATAAGGCGGTTCGAAGGGATGGCAGCTACCAATTTCTGAAGATCTTTCCCTCGTCGCTCGTCACAAATCCAGCCAGTCACGCCGATATAGCAATCTAGGTCAAGATACTTAAACAAGGCTTTCCGGTTGCCTGTAAAACAGTGTACGACAAGTTTATTCAATTTGTCTCGGCTAGTTTGAAGAATATCGTAAAAAACTTCGTGAGCATCTCGTTCGTGAAGGAACATGGGGAGCTGAAACTTGATCGCCAGTTCAACGTGTTTTTCAAAAGAAAATATTTGGACTTTTTTCGCTGTATAATCTCTGAAAAAATCTAGACCAGTTTCACCCACAGCTACTACCTGTGGCAAATTCAGAATTTTTTCTAGGTCCGAAATTGCTGTCTCGCATGTCTCATTCGCATAATGTGGGTGGATGCCAGCGGTGGAGTGCAGAGAGTCGTGCTTCTGTGTAAGTTGCTGAGCCTCCCTGCTGCTGTGGACAGAGGTACCAGTAACAATAATTTTCTCAACGTTTGATTTCTTGGCTCGAGTTAAGACCGATTTGATATCGCCTTTAAAAGATTCATGCGTAAGGTTTGCACCTATATCAATCAACATTAAACACCTTTTACGGAAAGATGTGTTGGGACCGAAACTTTTTCAGACGGCTTTCTGCTACCGAATTGCTCTTTCTCTCCCGAAAAAATAAAAGGTGATTCTTGTTCTAACAGATAGTTGTAAATAGCGGAATAAGCCAAGACATTTTTGACGTAGTTCCTCGTCTCTTGGAATGGAATTGTCTCTATCCAGACATCTAAGTCTGCATCCGCATCTAACCACTTATCAACGTTTCCTGGTCCAGCGTTATACGCTGCCGAGGCTAGTATTCGATTATTGTCATAGCGACCCAGCATCCAACGAAGGTAGTGTGACCCAAGTCTAATGTTGAAATCCGCTTCTAGAAGCTTATCTCGAGATGAATATTTGATACCTTCACTCCTGGCAATTATTCCCGCGGTTGAAGGCATTAGCTGCATTAATCCTCTTGCCCCGGCAGAGGATTTTGCATCTGGCATAAACGCACTTTCTTGTCTTGCTACGGCTAGGCTCCAAGAGATTGGAATATCTAACTCTCTCGCGTACCTAGTAAAGATGTCTTTATGTGCAACAGGGAATCGCTCGGTCAAGCTATCCCAGCTTTTTAATTGGATCATCGTTTGTATAGACGCTTTATGCCATCCCCATCTGAGCGCTAGATTAGCGGCAATTATTCTTTCACGCTCTCTAAGCTTGGAAGTAGCTAAATACCATTCTTGACGAGCTTGACCAAGATATCCTAACGCAAATAATTCTAGTGCCCGCTTGATCGATTTATTTTCCTCTAGGGTGATCGTTTCATCGAAGGAAATATTATGTGTTTTGTGGTTATAGTTGTAATCCGTGTTCATAATATCGGCGGCTAAAAAACCGTAGAAAGATCGACCTCGGCTTAGTTTGCTGAATATATCTTTAGCAACTTCTCGATCTGCAAGTTCTTCAGATAGGGATAGCACCCTCGCGTTCCAGTACTTCCACTGCTCGAGATTCTTTTTCTCTTCTGATAAAAGATTGATGAAGACGAGAACGCTACTCCAATCCTTTATCTTTAGACTGTGTCTAATCCTCGCTTCAACTAATTCAGGATAATCTCTTAACTTGATTGGCAAGGAATCTAAAAGCGATTGCGGTTTTTGTTTTCGACACAGAGCCATTCCGATTTTTTCATACGTTTTGTTTAGTTCTGAAGTCCCGAACGATAACTGCTTACTATATTTGTTCAATAATTCAAGAGCTTTGACGGGTTCGCGTCGGCTTAAGCGTGCGATGCCGTGAAGAACGATCTCTTTATTTTCAAGTGAGTCGGCACTGAAACGTTTTACCTTTTTGAGAACGGTTGGGTTTGAGTGAACTAACCTAAAGTTTGCCGCCAAGTGAGTTTGATCTTTTGAAATATACCTCAGTAGATACTTGGAGAGACTGTTTTCGTTGGCTTTAATGCTGAGACTTAACCTAGACCAGGCCATTTCACTGTCTATTCCTCCCTCTGCACTCAAGATATGAAAAATTCTGTCACATTCTTGCGGTTGCGAGAAACCAACTGTCCAAAGCCTAGATGCTTTTTCTAGTCCAGCAATTTTCGATTCTCTTTTGTATAGCGCATAACTGTGAAGACATTCTAATTCTTTGGAGGGATTTATTAATCGCTCATAATTCCTTAGAAAGACTGTCCAGTGACCCCGTTTGGCTAAAACTGGCAGCCAATGAGAGAGAAGTGGTTGTCCTAGTGGTGTATCCCTGTAGTCTTCAAGAAATTTTATTATTTGTTTTTCTTTATATCTGGAGATCCTGTAGATCTTTTCATTGAAATCTAAATACGGATAGAGGATGTAGTTTTTTAACTTTTCCTTTTCTTTTGAAAAATTAGCGAATTGACTGTTTCTAAGCAGGCTTATAGCGTTTTTATAGGCTTTTCTTTGTTCTACTAAGTCTCTTTCTTGATAAACTTCATACGCATGACCGCGAGAAAAATCTCCTAGAGCGTTCGAATTCAAAAGGATTATAAAAAAGAAAATGGATGCTTTCACTGATCTGACAGGCTTAATAAAAGGTTACGTCATTATTCTATTTTTCGAGAAAAGTTAAAGTCATTTATACTTTTTTGCCAACGCGAACAGCTAAGACATCGCAAGGGGCTCCATGAAGAACGCCGTTTGCGGTAGAGCCGAGCAAAAGTGCCAACCCATGGCGTCCATGACTACCAACAACAATAAGATCAGCATCGATAGCAGATGCTAAAGCGTGGATTTCGGTCTCTGGTCTTCCAAAAACAAGGTGCTGATCTGACTTTTCGATATCAAAATAGTTTGAGAACTCCCCTAGTTGTTTTTCTGCAGTCTCGTGAATTTGCTCTTGTATATTAGAAATGTCCATTGGAATATCGCCTCCGTAAGCTACGGATAGAGGTTCAATAACATGAATGATACTCAACTTCGCTGATAAAGCATGCTTCATTGACAACGCTTTTTCTGCCACCTCTTCGGATTCCGAAGTCAAATCCAAGCCCACAAGTATGTGCTTATATCCAGTCATCGCTTACAATATTTTGCTTACGTTTTTGGGGGTGGACTGTAGAATCTACAGGGTTAATACTTTCACCTCAACCCCAAAATCAAAACAAAAAAAGAGAGTTTTTTTTGATCTATTTTTTTATCTTTTTTGCAATTATTTTTGTCTTGACCCCTTTCTTTGCAATCTTTCCCAAGAAAAGACAGAGGGAAATACAAAAAATGAGAGCTCTCGCTTTAAGGTCAGGTGTTAGAGTCGTCATTCACCAACCGATGCGGCCAAAGAACAAAATTAACGGAAGCTTTTCGAGAGCACTAGATCTTGCGAAAGCGGGGGAAGAAAAACGTGGTGTTACCTATAGTAAGCGGCGCAATGACGCTGAAAAATCAAAGGACGGACTCGCTCTCTCCTGGCGGATAGAGAAAAAATCCGATGGCGATTGGTCTTGGCAAGATGATCTTTCCTCAAAAGATTTTGAACTTTTTCGGGGTTGGATAGAAAAATCCGTTCCGAAGTTACCTCAGGATGTCTATTTGGTAGAGGAACGAAACGGCTATATCTCGTTAACTTGGCTTGAGACCTTGCCTGATAGCGAAAAGTTGGTGATCGATTTTCTTGACAACTGTGCCGACTTCGAATTTGAGTAATTTTGCGCAGTAAAAGACGCGCTCCAGACGCGCTCCTTGCCTGGACTTTTCAGAAAAAATGAAAAACGGACTTGACCTGAATGGTAATTGTCCTTTAAAACTCGCGGCGAGCTTTTTTTTTACTTAAACCGGAAGTTCTTATGGCCAAATCTTTGGTGATTGTTGAATCGCCAGCAAAAGCTAAAACAATAAACAAATATCTTGGCAAAGGGTTTGTTGTAAAGTCTAGTGTCGGGCATATCCGAGATCTTCCTGTGAGCGGTGTCAGCAAGGTTGACCCAAAGGCAAGAGCTAAAGAAGCTGCAAAAACAAGAAAGATGGCGCCTGAAAGGAAAGAAGCATACAAAAAAGAAAAGGCAAAGAAACAATTAGTCGCCAGAATGGGAATTGACCCCGAAAATGACTGGAAAGCCGATTACCAGATTTTACCGAAGAGCGATAAAGTCGTCTCTGAGTTAAAGAAACTTGCAAAAGATGCTCCTCAGATATACCTAGCTACAGATTTAGACAGAGAAGGGGAGGCCATAGCTTGGCATTTAAGAGAGGCTATCGGAGGAGATGAATCAAGGTATTGCAGAGTAGTTTTCAATGAGATTACGAAGAAAGCGGTTGAGCGCGCTTTCGAGAGTCCCGGCAAATTAAACATGGATAGGGTAAATGCACAGCAAGCAAGACGTTTCTTAGACAGGGTAGTCGGATTTAAGCTTTCCCCTTTGCTCTGGTCAAAGGTTGCGAGGGGTCTGTCCGCGGGAAGAGTTCAGTCTGTTGCAGTGAAAGTGGTAGTCGAGCGAGAGGGTGAAATACGAGCCTTTGTTCCGGAGGAGTTTTGGGAGATTCAAGCTGACTTGGCCGAAAGCGGACAAAAACAGGCAAATTCAGAAGACGCGATCAGCTTTGATGTTACGAAGCACAAGGAAAAGGCTTTCAAACCCAAATCGAAAGAAGAGGTCGATAGGGCATTAATGCTATTAAACGTCGCTAAGTACACAGTTTCAGAAAGAAAAGAGAGACCTACAAAAACTCGACCTTCTGCTCCTTTTATAACCTCCACGTTGCAGCAATCTTCCAGCACTCGGTTAGGGTTCGGCGTAAAAAAAACCATGATGTTAGCGCAGAGACTTTATGAAGCCGGTTACATTACTTATATGCGAACCGATTCAACTAATTTGAGTGCCGATGCAATTGTGATGGCGCGAGGGATTATCCTCGACAGCTTTGGCGAAAAATACTTACCGTCTGAACCAAGGATATACTCAAGTAAAGAAGGAGCACAAGAAGCCCATGAGGCTATTCGTCCTTCAGACGCACAAGTAAAGGCAACGGGGTTGAATGGTGTTGATAGAGACGCGGAGCGTTTGTACGAATTGATTTGGCGTCAGTTTATTGCCAGCCAGATGACTGATGCGGAGTACCTTAGTACCTCTTTGCTTGTAACAGCAGGTGATTTTGAACTCAAAGTGCGCGGCAGAATTATAAAGTTCGACGGGCATACTCGTGTCCAAGGTCCCTTAGCAAGGAAAGACGGTGATATTGCTTTACCAGATATCGGGGTTGGTCAGAAGTTGGATCTGATCAAGTTAAATTCATCGCAGCATTTCACAAAACCCCCACCGAGATATGGGGAGGCGAGTTTAGTTAAGGAACTTGAAAAAAAAGGTATAGGAAGGCCGTCCACTTACGCTTCGATCATCACAACTATCCAGGATAGAGGCTATGTCACTCTTAGAAATAAGCGTTTTTATGCAGAAAAAATTGGAGATGTCGTAACGGACAGGTTGAATGAAAGTTTTGGCGACCTTTTAGATTACAGTTTTACAGCCCAATTAGAGGAAGGGCTTGACAAGATTTCTGCTGGTGAAATTGAATGGAAAAATCTACTTAATAATTTCTACGTTGAGTTTGAAAATAAACTGGAGCTCGCGGAAAGCTCTGAAGGAATGAGAGCGAATGAGCCGAGCAACACCGATATTTTATGCAAGGAATGTGGTCGACCTATGCAGGTTCGCATTGCTAGCACTGGGGTATTCTTAGGGTGTTCGGGTTATGCCTTATCACCAAAAGAGAGATGCAAATCGACTATTAACCTGGTTTCAGGCGATGAGGTCGTTAGCGCTGATGGAGACGAGGAGGCAGAATCCAGAATTCTCCTTGGCAAAGAACGCTGCAGCGAGTGTGGAACAGCGATGGATAGCTACCTCGTAGATGAATTGCGAAAACTCCATGTGTGTGGGAAAAACCCCGATTGCTCAAGTTTTAAAGTTGAGAGAGGTCGATTTAAGATAAAGGGCTACGATGGACCTACTCTTGAATGCGATAAGTGTGGATCTGAGATGCAATTAAAAACGGGTCGCTTCGGGAAATATTTTAGTTGTGTGTCAGAGACTTGTAAAAACACTCGCAAATTGCTTAAGAGTGGCGAACCGGCGCCACCAAAGATGGATCCTGTACCAATGCCTGAGCTCGCGTGCCAAAAAGTGGACGACCATTATGTCCTAAGGGACGGCGGAAGGGGTCTTTTTTTAGCTGCGAGTGGATTTCCAAAAAACCGTGAGACTCGCAGTCCTTACTTGGATGAGCTGCTACCGCATCAGAATGAAATTGACCCCAAGTACCAATATCTCATGAGGGGGCCTTCAACCGACCCTTCGGGACGACGGACACTAATAAAGTTTTCTACAAAGACGAAGGAGCAGTATTTGGTTTCTGAGAAAAACGATGGGAAGTCTTCCGGTTGGCGAGCTGACTTTATAGATGGTGAATGGGTCCATTCTCAGAATTAATTTTATGCATACGCAATGTATTTTTTTTAATTTCTTATTACTCCAACGGCAAGGCCTTCAATGGCAAAATCATTATCTCTAAGGTCTATTTTTATTGGAGAATAATCAGAGTTTTCGGGTAAGAGACTCAAAAAGTGTTTTGTTTCAGATTTTTTTAGCCGCTTAACTGTAACTTCGTTGTCGATCCTAGCTACTACGATATCTCCATTATTAGCATCCGCGGTCTTATGAACCGCTAATAAGTCGCCGTCTAATATCCCCGAGTCTTTCATTGAATCTCCTCGAACCCGCAAAAAATAGTCAGCGTTAGGTTTGAAGAAAGATGGGGAAAGTTCGCAATAATCCTCTATATTTTCCTCAGCTAAAATAGGATTCCCGGCCGCAACGTTCCCTATTATGGGAATTCCTTCCACTTCATTTGCTAGTTTTATTCCTCGCGATGTCCCTGGAATTATTTCAATTGCACCCTTCTTTGCCAGAGCTTTTAGGTGCTCCTCAGCGGCATTCGCACTCTTGAAACCTAAGTGCTTTGCTATGTCCGCTCTTGTGGGCGGGTACCCTGTCTCCTCAAGATAATTTCTTATGAGAGATAGAACTTCTTCCTGTCTCGCTGTCAGATTTTGCATAACGAACTGTCTTTTTATACATGTACTGTTAGTTTATACAGTTTTTTTGGTGGTTCAAGCTGTTTTCTTGATCATTTGGTTTATCTACTTCTCGAAAAAGTCTGTTAAGGTAAACTCTATTAGTAACGGCGGTTTTAAAAATGTCTAAGTATTTTATAGCCTTTGTAGTTTTGTTATTCCTTTCTCACTCATTACCTGCGGATGAGGATGCTGAGCAAGGTTTACGGATAATGACAGAGGTTGATCTGCGCGATACAGGTTGGGTCGATTACACCGTTGACCTTACCATGATTCTGAGTAATGCCCGAGGAGAAACAAGCGAACGACAAATACGAATGAAGAGCAAGGAAACTGAAGGAGATGGAGATCGGACGCTTTTGGTCTTTGACACGCCCCCGGACGTCCGGGGAACAGGACTTCTTACTTACACACATTTCAGTGGAGAGGACGACCAGTGGTTGTATCTGCCTGCTCTGAAACGAATCAAAAGAATCGCCTCAAAAAACAAATCTGGACCCTTTGTAGGTAGTGAGTTTGCCTATGAAGATCTAACTTCTCAAGAACTTAGCAAGTATTCATATAAGTACTTAAGCGACGAGAAGATGGATGACGACGAGCACTTTGTTGTTGAAAGATATCCGCTGGATAAGAACTCTGGATATACTCGCCAGATAGCATGGATTGATAAAGAGCATTATCGTTTTAAAAAGATCGAATTCTTTGACAGGAAAAATAAGCATCTTAAGACCTTGAGCTTTTATGAATATGGTTTGTACGAGAATCGTTTCTGGAGAGCCGCCTCAATGATCATGGAAAACCACGTCAGCAAAAAAAGCACTCAGCTTTTATGGAATAATTTTCAGTTTGGTCTTGGGGTGCGAGACCAAGACTTTAACAAGAACGCTCTGAAGAGAGTCAGATAAAGATGGCCAGATACTTGCAAACGTTTTTTGTAGTGCCGTTTTTGATTTTAGCGCAACCAGTTTTTTCAGCTCAACACGCTTTTGTTATAGGAAGTTTTAAATATTCGGAATCAGCTCATACCGAAGCATCTCGAATTAGCGAGGAATTGGACGCTGAGTTAATTATAGAAGAGGTCTTAATTGATAGCGTTATTTTTCACCGATTGCTGATACCTTGCCCGACGGATCCCAATTTAGAAAAAGAACTTTCTCGAGAATTAGTTTCTCTCGGCGTAAAAAATATTTGGCGTTCCGAGATAGATCTAAATGAAGACGGACGTTTTTACCAAGCAGGAAATCAATCTAATCAGGAAGTGTGGAGCCGGGCAGAGGGTAATTGGAAAACCGAAAATTTAATTGCTTCTGAAAAGCCGTTTTACAAGGTAGCTGCTGGAAGCTTCAAACAAGAATCGAAAGCCGAAGAGTTTGCTCGGGAGCTACGCAGGTGGGGTGAGGATTTCAGTGTAGAGGAGACGACTATTGTTGGAAAGGTTTTTTATCGAGTTGTATTAGGTCCGCTGCTTCAGAGTGACGCCTTGTTGATAAAAAAGAAACTGGAGGGAATAGGAGTTATTTCTCCTTGGCTTGTTCATTACGAAGAGACTGTTTCAAGACCAAGAGGTGTAAGCATGGAGGCACAAGGTCTTGACGTTTTAGAATTTGACTCTGCCCCGACAAAGAAAGAAAAGGTAAAAAGCTCCGTTAAATCAGTTTTCTCCGAATTTCCTGATACCGAATATAATCTCGCGAGGTTAAAAAAAAAGTAAAAAACCCGTATGGCAGAGAAGAAACGGAATCCTCTTGGAACTCACAATTAGCGCTGGATTCCCGATTTTTTCTTGAGCGGAAACCGGGGTCTAAAGAGTCTTTTTTTCCATCATTTTCGTTTATTGCTTCATATCATCGCTCTTGGGATGATGGAAAATATCTCTTTGATTTTGTTCCATCCTTTCGTTTCGATCATGAAGATTCTGCGAGAAACTTGATAGATATCCAAGAATTGTCGTGGATTCGTGTTGGAGAAGATTGGGAACTCCGGGCAGGTGTGAGAGAGGTGTTTTGGGGTGTCACCGAATCTAGACACTTGGTTGACGTGATCAACCAGCTAGATTTTACCGAAGGCTTGGATGGGGAAGAGAAATTAGGACAGCCGATGGTTAACGTGTCGTTTAGCCGCAATTGGGGGGTTATTGATTTTTTTCTGCTGCCTGGTTTTAGGGAAAGGCGTTTCTCAGGAGTTAACTCTCGGCCGTCTTTTCCTTTAGCGATAAAAGAAAATTCTTCTGAGTTTGAGTCAGGAGCAGAAAATTATCGCCTTGATTTTGCGTTTAGATGGAGTCATTACTTTGGGGATTTAGAGCTTGGGTTGTCCCATTTCACTGGTACGTCGAGAGAGCCCAGATTTCTCCTCAAAAACAAAGACATTGGAGGTGCATCTGACACCCTCGAATATTTTGTGCCTTACTACGACGTCATTGACCAGACGGGTGTTGATGCGCAATATTTTTTTGGGGATTGGGCTTGGAAGCTAGAATATATTTCACGGAGTGGTCAAGGAGCGAGGTTTTGGGCGAGCGTAATTGGGTTTGAGAAAACATTCGTCGGCTTTATGCATTCTCGAACAGATTTGGGGCTCTTAATTGAGCACCTCTACGATAGTAGGAAAAACGACCTGATTAATTTGACTGAAAATGACTTGGCGCTAGGAATCAGATATTCCTTGAATAATCCATGGGATACCAATGCGCTGCTAGTTGCCCTTTATGATATTGACTCGAAAGAGTGCGCTTTAAGTCTTGAGGCAACTACACGGATAGGAGCAAATTGGCGCCTAAGCCTCGAAGCGAGCTTTTTCTTAAATATCCCAAATTCATCATTAGAGCCAGATAGTTGGGTGAGCTCAGAAAGACCGACGTCTGATTCTGAGCTAATTTTTTTTGATGATGAGGACTTTGTCAGATTACAATTAGTCAGATATTTTTAGTGGTTCACCTTCGATGAATGATGCTTTATACGACCTAGATCAATTTTTTACCGATCCCAAATTCGTTTTGGTCTTCACTATTATTTTTCTCACTGCTCTTCT
>JAYYDI010000185.1:0-3124 GCA_036161055.1 Pseudomonadota bacterium | reverse complement strand
CATCGCTGCGTCAGGCTTTCGCCCATTGCGCAATATTCCTAACTGCTGCCTTCCGTAGAAGTCTGGACCGTGTCTCAGTTCCAGTGTGGCTGATCGTCCTCTCAGACCAGCTATAGATCGTAGTCTTGGTGAGCCATTACCCCACCAACAAACTAATCTAACGCAGGCTCCTCTAATAGCGCGAGGCCTAAAGGTCCCCCGCTTTTCTCCTCAGAGTGTATGCGGTATTAGCTCGAGTTTCCCCGAGTTATCCCCCACTACTAGGCAGATTCCTACGCGTTCCTCACCCGTCCGCCACTTTACTCGCTCCCAAAAGAGCTTTCTCGTTCGACTTGCATGTTTAAGGCGTGCCGCCAACGTTCAATCTGAGCCATGATCAAACTCTTCAGTTTAATAGGTCTGAGCTTTCCCGCCTAGCGCGGAATTTAGCTCTAATTTTTTGCTCAAATGAATCTCGTGTTCCCACACGAATGGTTTGTCTTACTATTTGAAGGCCAAAACCCTCAAACAGTATCTGCTTTTTACTTTTTTAAAGAACCACCCCTTCTTTTGGGGCAAGGCTCCGTATCATACGGAAGCTGCTCAAAGACGCAAGCATAAAAGATATTTTTTAAGAGGTTTTGGTGAATATCTCTAAGGCTCCCTGCATAGAAGAACATACGACTTCTTACCCTTTTTTAAAAGAAGATATTGACCATAGAGCGCGCCTTCAAAGTCCAGCGATAAGCTAGGATCAGTAATGACAGTTCCGTTTACGGTGATGCCCCTTCCTTCAATCAGCTTCCTCGCCTCACCATTGGATTTCGCAAGGTTCGAACTGACCATTGTCGATAACAAACCTTCCCCGGATTTACATCGCCAACTTGGAAGTCCATCCTGCAAGAGCTGCTCCAAGTCATCTCGCTCTAATTCATCAAAATTCTCCGAAAACAAGGCGCTAGATATTCTACGTGACGCTAAACAGTCTTTTTCTCCATGAACAAATTGTGTCACGTGATCTGCAAGCACACGTTGCGCAATCCGATCCTCTGGTTTTTCTTTTGTTCTTTGGATTATCTCAACTATCTCCTCCGAAGGTAAAAACGTAAAAAACATCAAGAATTTTTCGACATCCGCGTCACTAGTATTTAGCCAAAATTGATAGAAGCTGTAAGGAGAAGTCTTCGACCGCTCCAACCAGACCGCACCTGCCTCACTTTTGCCAAACTTGGTGCCGTCCGCCTTAGTTATCAACGGCAAAGTAAGCGCATAAGACTCAAGAGAGAGCTTTCTGCGAATAAGATCGATCCCTGACACCATATTGCCCCATTGATCGCTTCCTCCTATCTGTATCGTGCAGTCATTCGAAACTGCAAGTTCCAGGAAATCCATAGACTGTAAGATCATATAGCTGAACTCAGTATAGGAAATACCCTGTCCTTCTGCTTCCAGCCGAGGTTTCACTGCATCTCGTTGAATCATCTTGTTTATCGAAAAATACTTACCAATATCTCTAAGAAAATCGATTAAAAAGACCTTTTTGCTCCAATCCAAATTATTCACGATGAGCGCCGAATTCTCGCCTGAAAAGCTCAAGAAAGGCTCCACTTGCTTCCTCAACGAAACCACTCTTTTTTCCACAATATCGGAATCTATCAAAAGCCTTTCATCGGACCTGAAAGATGGATCACCGACAAGGCCTGTCGCCCCTCCTAGAAGCAAAATAGGTTTGTGGCCGGCTCGCTGAAATCTATTAAGGGCTATTAGCGGTACTAATGAGCCCACATGCAAGCTGTCGGCAGTCGGATCGAAACCGCAATAAACAACTCGTCTCTGCCTTATATGCTCTCTAAGCCCTCTCTCATCTGAGACTTGCGCAATAAGGCCACGCTCTGACAACTCATCTAAAATACCTTCGAATTGACCGATCATTTTTACGAACTCCAAGCCACATAATATTATTCATTGCTGTTAGTATTACTTACGGGTTACTTCCACTTACCGTCATCAGACCAACCTGCAAAGCCAATTGATGCGCCTCCCGAAAACACACACATATATAATAAGCGTTCTCGGTGTCGCTTTTGCGCTACTTTACGGAAATCAGTATACCGAACCGCCGAAGAAAAGTGACGAGTCCCTAACCCCTAAATTAGATTCAATCTCTGCTAAAGAACAACAGGCAATTAGAAACGATCTTGAAATACTTAAACACACGATAAAGGCAGGCGAAAGTCTCGCGAGTATCTTCAAAAAATATGACTACGAATCAAGAGATCTCTATCTTTTAACTCAATCAGAATTTGGAACCGCACTAAAGTCAGTATATCCAAAACAAGAATTATCATTCCTCATGCGCGACAAAGAATTGATTCAAGTTAAATACTCGCCCAATCCACTTCAATCCTATATTTTCGATAGAGCTGGAGATAATTTTCGATCTGAGTCGATCGAGCTGCATCCCGATCGATTTTTAGAACGAAAACACGGCGTTATCGAAAACAGTTTGTTCCTCTCGGGCCAGTCGCTTGGCTTAAGTGACAACTTGATAATGAGATTTGCTCAAATATTCCAGTGGGATGTAGATTTTGTCCTGGATATCAGGCCGGGTGATGCATTTTCCCTCGTTTTTGAATCTCTTTTCCTCAACGGAAAAAAAGTGGGGGATGGAGAAATATTGGCCGCGACTTTTGTTAATCAGGGGAAATCTTTCGAGGCTCTGGCTTTTGCGACCCAGGATGGTCGCCTTGAGTATTTTACACCCGCTGGTAAGAACATGAGGAAGGCCTTTTTAAGAGCTCCTCTCGAGTTCTCGCGAATTAGCTCTAACTTTAACCCTCGAAGACGTCACCCGCTTTTCAAGACAGTAATTCCTCATAGAGGTATAGATTATGCTGCTCCTAATGGTACTCCTGTTTTCGCCTCAGGAGACGGCAAAGTTATAGAAGCATCGAGAACGAAGGCCAATGGCAAGTTCATCGTGATTTCACACGGCGAACAATTTGTGACTAAGTATTTACACCTATCAAATTTTGCAAACAAGATAAGGAAGGGCAAACGAGTGAAACAGGGCCAGACGATAGGCTATGTTGGATCAACGGGTTACGCCACAGGACCTCACTTACATTATGAATTTCTTGTTAAC
>JAYYDI010000184.1:0-2582 GCA_036161055.1 Pseudomonadota bacterium | reverse complement strand
TAATACATGATGAGTTGGCGTTGGCAATGATTATCCATTCGGATCAGAAAAAAACACTTGATCTGGCGATTCGGGATGTTTGTGAAAGATTGGACGTCAGATTCGAGCTAGCGGAAACAGAGGTGAGACGGATCAGTGAAGTTTCCTCCTTCAACGAAAATAGTCTGATTCTGACGTTAATGACGCGAGGTCGATCTGCAAGCGCTCTCCATAGCGTGAGTAGGCTTGCTTTTGATCAAAATTTAAACGTCGACTTCATTCGTCAATTGAGTAGCGTGAGCTTAGATTTTGGTCTGGATGAAACAAACACCTTGTGTATTGAGATGAGATTAAGCGGTTCAACCAAAAATGCGATGGCTGCTGAAAATTTCAGAAAAGCCCTTCTTCCTTTGTCAGAGAGGGAAGATTTTGACTGTAGCGTCCAATACGACAGTGTTTATAGAAAAAATCGTCGATTGGTAGCTCTCGATATGGACTCTACCTTGATACAACAGGAAGTCATGGACGAACTCGGTGCGAGTCAAGGAAAGAGACTTAAAATGTCGCAAATCACAAAAAAAGCCATGAATGGAGAGCTTGATTTTAGACAGAGCTTTCTCGAGAGGGCGGCTCTTCTTAAAAACGTGCCGACTTCCGCGTTGGACGAAGTAATCGCGGGTGTTGAGTTGAATGAAGGGGCTCACAGATTGGTTAAGTCTCTAAGACACTTTGGTTATAAAACTTGTCTTATCTCCGGCGGCTTTCAGGAAGTTGGTGATTATTTCGCTAATGAACTTGGGATTGATTATGTTCGAGCCAACCGGCTAGAGGTTGCGAAAGGAAAATTTACTGGAAATGTCGTGGGAGAAATAATTGATGCCGATAAAAAAGCCGAATTGTTGGAGGATATATCGGCTAATGAGGGGATTAGTTTGGCTCAAACGATAGCGGTCGGGGATGGAGCCAATGATTTGCCAATGTTGAGCAAAGCAGGGTTGGGTGTTGCGTATAGAGCTAAACCAGTAGTCAAAGAACGAGCCAAACATGCAATCTCACACTTTGGTCTAGATGCGATTCTGTATCTGATTGGTTTTAGTGACGCTGATATCGAAGAGGCATTAAGGAGTGCCTCCTAGACGATTAACGTCTTGGATGACTTGCCGGGCTCCTCTACTACGAGTCTTGGCACCAAGTATCCTGGAAGTTCTTTCAACATATCGCTGAAAACTTGTCTCGCTGTTTCGGAAGTCACACACAAGTGCCGTGTGCCCTCAACCTTGTCTGAGAGATGCAAGTAGTACGGAAGTATGCCCTGACTAAAAAGTTTTTCGGAGAGCTCAACGAGTATTTCAGCTCTATCGTTTACGGCCTTAAGTAAAACCGTTTGATTCAGGAGCGTAAGTCCTGCTTGTCTGAGTTTCCGCAGAACATTGCCAGTTTCCACATCGAGTTCATTTGGGTGGTTTATGTGAGTCACCATAACGATTTTTGTTTGATGGCCTCGAACTTTGTTAATGAAGCTTTCTGTAATCCTACTAGGAAGCACGGTGGGGATTCGTGTATGTATGCGGATGCGCTTCACGTGAGGCATGCTTGCAAGCTCGTCTATCAAACTGAACAGAAACTCGTCCCGGAGGATAAGAGGGTCGCCTCCAGATAGAATTATCTCTTCCAGAGTCTGGTCCAAGCGAATTGCTTCTAAAGTGTTGTGAAGAGATTTCTTATCAAGAGGTTGATGTGGGAAATGACGACGAAAGCAATATCGGCAATTTATTGCGCAGGCCGCTGTAGGCATTAGTAGAGCTCTTCCCTTGTATTTTTGAAGCAGTCCTTTGCTCGCCTGACTATCTGGCCATTCCTGTAATGGATCCTTTAAAAATTCCTCCTCAGTTTCTCGTTCCTCGTACGTGGGCAATACTTGTTTAAGCAGTGGGTCATTCGGATCTCCGGCTTTCATCTTTGCTGCGAATGAACGCGGAACCAACATTTTAAATTCTTGTTCTAAATCTGTTTTTGTGCAGATCTCTGAATCTTCCAGTCCAAGATAGGTGAGCAGTTCGAGCGGTGTTCTGAACGCCTCCGATATTTCGGTTCGCCAGTTAAACTGCTTTTTATAGTTGGTGATTGCTATTCGGTATTCCTCTCGTCTCATAGGGGTTATCATCTGAAGATCATTAGAAGGATTTTTTAACATGGCTAGCTATTCTACCAATGAAATCAGATCAGGGATGAAAGTAATGCTTGAATCTGACCCATGCTCGATTTTGGAGAATGAATTTGTCAAGCCTGGTAAGGGGCAGGCCTTCAATAGGGTTAAGTTGCGTAATCTTAAGAATGGAAGAGTTTGGGAAAGGACCTTCAAATCGGGCGAAACGCTAGAGGCAGCGGACGTCTTGGAAATCGAAATGGAATATCTCTATTCAGATGGAGAATTTTGGTATTTCATGAAAACGGATGGCAGTTACGATCAACTTACTGCATCAGATAGCGCTGTTGAAAGTTGCAAGGATTGGCTCAAGGAGCAAGAAAAATATCAAGTTACTTTATGGAATGATGACCCGATTTCTGTGGAACCACCTAACTTTATAGACCTAGAGGTGGTT
>JAYYDI010000183.1:0-3747 GCA_036161055.1 Pseudomonadota bacterium | reverse complement strand
GCAGAGACTCCTATCTCACGGGCTATGGCCCTCAGACTCAGGGAATCGGTGCCGTCATAGCGCAAATGTTGGCATGCACAATCCAAGATTGCCCTTCGCAAGTCACCATGGTGGTACTTTTCTCTAGTCTCTGCGATTTCTTTTTTTAATAGACTCTTGGTTCCCACTTGAGCGCCGCCCATATTTTTCTCATCCCTAGGGGAAGTCTAATTCGATTTCGATATAAACTGAAGGCTTTCAACCGGTTAAACTTAGATAAACTTTTGATAGCACTCCCGGCAGGTCCGATACATCTTTGATTACCATGTACTGATTTTGCGGACACATATCACGAAGATAATCGTTTCCTAAAGGATCTACTGTAAGACAGAAACTCGAAATATCTTGTGACCTCGCCTCGCTTAACGCCCGCATTGTATCCATTAATCCGTAGGTCTTCGAATTCCGATCGGGCCCGTAATCATGGTCCTGAGGATAACCGTCAGAGATAATTATCAAAGACTTAGTCCTCGATCCAGTTGCGACCAATTCTCTAATCGCGTGACGAATCGACGGGCCCATTCGCGTGCTGCGACACGGACTCAACCCTCCCAGCTTTGCTCTGGAATCGTCGTCCATTTGTTTGTCAAAACCTTTGCACCGGTAGTAATCAACTTGCCCTCGCCCGTATCCCGAAAAACCACAAATTGAATAGGCATCCCCTAATTCTTCGAGAACCTCAGATAATAAGCACACCGCTTCCTTTTCAACATCGATTATTCTTTTGCCAATCGTGTTCTTCGGCAATTCCCTCCTCTCCGAATCAAGGCCCACCTCAGTGGGATAAATGATATCGTCAGTCGAAGCGCTCATATCGATGAGAAAAAGAGTAGCCACGTCGCGTTCCACTCTTTGCTTTTGCTCATAGATCGATTCATCGGGCACACTACCTGCTTTTTTGTCAATGAAATAGGCGATTGTCCTTTCTATGTTGAGTTCTTCTCCGTCCAAAACACCTTTCACTTTTCTCAAGTTTCGAGGGCGTATTTTCGAAAATCCTTTACGAATTTTCCTAATGATGTCCGCATTGTTTTTAACGACTTCGGTAAAATAAAGAAGGTCTTTCTGGAATGTGCGGCTCTCACGTAACGTGCACCACGACGGTCGATAATCCTTGATTTCAAAATCCCATTCTGCGTATTGAAAAATTTCTTCCTTTTTTATAACGCGATTCTTTCCAAAACCCGTCGCAAGCTCCTCTCCTAAATAAGGGCCGAGACCTGCTTCTCCTTCGGTCCGCACATTTTCTGCGTCTTCGATATAAACCGGGGCTCCAAATTCTAGCTCTGCTTGCTTCAACTCTCCTACTTCGATGCGATCATTTCCGGACGAGCTAGCATTAATCATCGGATCACCGTCAGGCAGAGATTCCCCAAAATCTGGAAGTTCTAAATCGACAATTCGCGATTTCCCCTCGAACGCCAGCATCTCTATCGATACTGAACCTCTGTATCTTACTGGTTCGGGATATTTTATTTCTTGCGCTGAATTGTCAGAGAACTTCTGCAACTCTGACCAAGCTTCAGTTCGATTCAATAACTCATAAACTAGCATGAGAGCTTTGAGAGTTGCCTCTACATTTGCTTTACTTGGCTCAAGTATTTCGAAGTAATCGTATAACTGATCTATCTCTCGAGTGAAGGCGGGATCAGAGATCCCACTTCTTGGAAGACCCAGACTTACTTGGTGAATCAACTCCAAAAAATCAGCTTTTAAGGCTAGATCTATTTTTTTAGGTCTTGAGACCAGCTCATATTTTCTTTGATTATCAATTTGCTTGCTAAGCCCTGGATATTTTTCTTTTAGTCGCCAATCAATCCTCGCACTCTCCAATGCCATAAATATGAAGCGTGCCAACTTTTTGTCTTGTAGGGTGTCTATTTGCTTTACAATTTTTGCGATTTGGGAGACACATCCAAACTCACGAAAACCAATCTGATGAAAAAGTGAAACTTTGTAAAAAGAGAAATTCTTGTCGGCAGACCCAAATTCGGAAACTCTTTCAGGAAGGAAAAGAACTGGCTTCATTTCCTCGCCTGCTTTCCTCATCAGATTATATTTGTCTGACTCCTCTTCAATTTCACTTATCAGGACGTCTTCCGCACTAATCGCCTTTGCAAGAAGATCGAGAGTCTGTCTGCTTGCCGTTAGGGAAATCTCTCCGAGCAATTGATCTAATGCCTCTCGGGATTTAAGAGATTCTAAACCCACAAAGGCTTTTAGTCCGGCATCATTAATCGATGGATCTTCTAGACCCAGCCTCAACCAATCAATTAAAACGCCAGGCTTTTCTAATGGCAATTTCTCACAATTTTCAAAAAAAACCAGCAAAGATTCCTTGGTTCGAATCTTAATTCCAAGTTTAAAAAGTAAGCGAGCCTTAATAGTCAGATCAGCTGGAATATCGATAATCTTATCTAAGAAATCTGCGATCTCTTCTTCCGCAAATTTTAGCAACAAGTTGTCAAATTCTTCGAACTTTTTAAAGGATTTTTCATTAATCTTGTCTATTCTCTCCAGATACTGCAACGCGGAGCTCGGTTTCTTTTCGTCTAATTTCTCTATTAGGTCTATGCAATCAACTGCGTCCTCGAACCTAGTAAGCAACTTTTCAAGATAAACACGATCAAATAAAGACCATTTTTTTATGAGCTTTAAACAGCTAGCAACCTTTTTTTGATCCGATTTGACCTCACTCACTCGCATGATTGATTCGAAATAGGAAGTCAACGACTTCGCGCTGTAGGGACTTGCACGGTGAATTTCAGCAGCGGTTTCTTCTACGAAGTCAATTAATTCGAACCCAGCGTTGTCAAGTGCCCGCCGAATCCACGTAAGGTATGCCAAGAGCGGGTCGTTAGAGAAACCCGAGTAAAACTCGATGTTCTCGCACACTTGTTTTAAATGAGAGCAGCTATTATCTTTTTCGACTACATCGAAAAATATCTGCAATATTTCAGAAGAGCGCCAACCGCTTTCAAAGATCCTAGAGCAGGTAGCGAAAAAAAGAGTTTTGCTTGAAAAATCTCTGTTTGACTCAAACGCATCGATTAATCTCGAAAAAGCTTGATCTAACTCTTTGCCCAGCCTCTCCCGAAAAAGAACGATCTCAGCCTCGGCAACTAGTTCAATTTCTTTCAACTTGAAGGAAAAATCGCATTGGCGATCTCTTGCAAAGCGGATTGAACAGATTCGTCATCAGACAATGCCTTGACTATTGAAGTGTCACATGCACTCCGGGGATTAAGCCCTGCCATCATCAAATCAGCTGCATAGATCAATAATCTTGTACTCACGCCATCATCAAATCCGTGTCCCTGCAGGTTCCTTATTTTTTCTCCTACTAAGGCCAATGCTTCCGAACGACCTAGATCGAGACCGGTTTCATGGCAGATTATCTCTGCCTCAGCAGAAGCCTTTGGGTAATCAAATTCGATTGCAACAAATCTTTGGCGAGTACTGGTTTTTAGGTCCTTCAGAAGACTTTGGTAACCCGGATTGTATGAGATCACTAGCAAAAAATCAGGATGTGCGTCGAGTGTAACCCCTAACTTTTCAACTGGGAGCATTCGTCGATGGTCAGTTAGGGAATGAATTAGCACAGTTGAGTCCTTTCTCGCTTCCACTATTTCATCTAAATAACAGATAGCCCCTTCTCTCACCGCTTTTGTGAGCGGTCCATCCTGCCAAACGGTCTCATCACCTTTT
>JAYYDI010000182.1:0-17215 GCA_036161055.1 Pseudomonadota bacterium | reverse complement strand
CTAGAAAAACAGTTCAAAAAAACCCAAAAAGCGATCAAGAAATATGGCCGCAGCGCCCCTCAAGTACAAATTCAGTTGCAAGTCCTTGGCGATTCCTTTCAGTTCTTTAAATTTGTTCCAAAGCACTACGAAACAATAGTTTCCATGGCGAGAGATGTTCACAGTCAAATAAAACGACAAGAAAAACTTATAATGAACACGTGTATACGCAGGGCTAAGATGCCAAGAAAGGTGTTCATGGAGAGTTTTAATGGCAACGAGGGTGATCCGACTTGGATAGCAAAAGAATTAAAAAAAGGTTTCGATGGGCTAAAAAAATATCACGATGAGATTCAGCGCGCTCAAAAGAGGATAAGACAAGCTTCGGAAGAGATAGGTCTATCTGTTTCGGAGCTTAAGGATATCAATCGTAGGATGTCCATAGGAGAAGCCAAGGCGCGAAGGGCAAAAAAAGATATGGTTGAAGCTAATCTCAGGCTAGTCATATCCATAGCCAAGAAATATACGAATCGGGGTTTGCAATTTCTAGACTTGATTCAAGAAGGAAACATCGGGCTTATGAAAGCAGTCGATAAGTTCGAATATCGGCGAGGATACAAGTTTTCGACTTATGCGACTTGGTGGATCCGACAAGCGATAACACGTTCTATAGCTGATCAGGCCAGGACGATTCGTATTCCTGTCCACATGATTGAGACCATAAACAAACTTTCTCGCATAAGCCGTCAAATGCTCCAAGAAATGGGTAGGGAACCAACGCCGGAAGAGCTAGGAGAGAAAATGGAGATGCCGGAGGATAAGGTTCGGCGGGTCCTAAAAATAGCGAAAGAGCCCATCTCCATGGAAACCCCAATTGGTGACGACGAAGACTCCAACCTTGGTGACTTTCTGGACTCTGACTCTAACCTTGGAGAAGGGGCATCAGTTGGCGCTCCAGTCGAGACAGCAACAGATGAAGGGTTGCAGGAAGCGACTAGAGGTGTTTTGTCGGGTCTTACCGCAAGGGAAGCAAAAGTTTTAAGAATGCGTTTCGGGATTGATATGAACACAGACCACACCTTAGAGGAAGTTGGGAAACAGTTTGATGTCACTAGGGAGCGTATTCGTCAAATTGAAGCAAAAGCCCTACGAAAATTAAGACATCCAGCTAGATCAGATCATTTAAAGACCTTTCTTGACTAAGCTATAGAGTCAAGTTTTTTGGATAAGGGCCTAGAGCTCAGATGGCTTTGTGTTGCCGCGATGTTGCGATAAGACGATAACAGGCATCTGTCCCTTTCGCTGACGCTATCAAGCGATGGGGATTTGTTGGCTTGACAGATTAAATATCGTGATCGAAAAGAAAAAAACGTCAGGTTTAAAACTACTTGAATTGGTGGGCCCGGGAGGACTCGAACCTCCGACCAATGGATTATGAGTCCACTGCTCTAACCAACTGAGCTACAGTCCCGTACTTTGCAAGTTTACCAGATGAGCAAAGTTTGGTAAAAAATAGTTCGAGCTTTAGTCTTCGCCTCCAACCCAGTTGTTGTCTGGACACTTTCTTTTTTTTTAACTATATTCTCGCTGCACATAAGTTTAGTAACTTTGAGGTTAAAAACCATTTAAATTTGGACTTGATCCAACAAAGGACAGGTACCGCGCATGCGTTAGATCTCTCTCGAGGCGAGGGTATTTTTTCTTTGTTAGTAACCCAAGACTTGTTGGAGAAATATGAATAATCTAGACCTTTTTGAGCTCCGAAAAAAAGATAGCGTCCCGATATCAATGGTTACCTGTTATGACGCATGGTCGGCGAAGATACTAGACCAAACGGACGTTGATTGTTTGCTGGTCGGAGACTCTTTAGCTGAAGTAGTTCACGGGTTTGATTCGACTGTCTACGCAACAGACGAAATGATGGCTCTTCACACTGCCGCGGTCGCCAGGTCCGCTAAAAAGAAATTTATAATAGCTGATATGCCTTTTTTATCCTGTTCTCGCGGAATATTGCATGCCATGAAAACGGTAGAGAAATTAATGCGAGCAGGGGCCAATGCCTTAAAAATAGAGGGAGCTTCCCATCAACTGGAAATCATCGAGCATATTGTTGCATCGGGGGTGCCCGTTATGGGCCATTTGGGATTGCAACCTCAGGCAATTCACAACTTGGGTAGGAACAAAGTCCAAGGCAAAGAGAAAGCGGCAGCTGAACAGATCCTGGTGGAGGCGAGAGAGCTTCAGAGAGTTGGCTGTTTCTCTCTGGTTTTAGAGTGTATACCTAGAGAACTAGGCAAATGCGTGACCCACAGCCTTGAGATACCTACCATTGGCATAGGAGCTGGACCAGAGACGGATGGGCAGGTTTTAGTGCTTCACGATTTACTAGGCTTCGATGAAAACTTCTCGCCGAAGTTTCTTAGGAAATACGCTAACCTCCATAAGGTAGTCTCCTCAGCTGTTGATAAATATCACTCTGATGTTCAGTCCTGCCAATTCCCTTCTGTGAGCGAATGTTACTGATGGAAATTTTGAAATCTCCTGAGGAACTAAAGAAGTTTCTGGAGTTGTCAAAAGGCAACATAGGTTTTGTTCCCACTATGGGTGCTCTGCATGCCGGACATGTTTCTCTTTTTCACAAAGCTAAGAAAGACTCTGATGTTTGCATAGCCAGCATTTATGTCAATCCTACTCAATTTGATGACCCCCAAGATTTGAGTAAATATCCAAGCGCCATTGAAAATGATAAAAAGATCATGCGTGCTAATGGCATAAATGGTGTTTTCTTCCCGAAGTATCATCATTTATATCCTGATAACTACAGTTATCAATTAGCTGAGAGAGCCTTCAGTAAAGAGCTTTGCGGAAAAACTAGACCCGGGCATTTCACCGGAGTTTTAACCATTCTTATGAAATTGTTCTTGATGATAAGGCCAAATAAAGTTTTTTTAGGAGAGAAAGATTATCAACAACTTGAACTCGTAAAAGGTATGGTGAATGCTTTTCATATGGGTATCGAAGTCGTGGGTTGTCCAACTGTAAGAGAACCTGATGGTCTAGCGATGAGCTCAAGGAACAAGAATCTGACCCAAAGTCAAAGACGAAAAGCGCCAAAGTTTTTTGAGCTTCTTTCCAAGAGAGGAAACGATAGCGAAATAACTGATCAACTTACGATGCATGGTTTTGGGGTTGATTATATAGTTAGTAGGAAAGATAGACGGTTTGGAGCAGTTACACTTGGCTCAAATGAAAATAAAGTTCGTCTGATAGATAACGTGCTCTTGAGGTAGGTATGCTGTTGTGTCTCGACATTGGCAATAGCCAGATTTTTGGTGGCCTATTCGTAGCAGAGGACTTAAAGGTTCAATTTCGAAAAACATCCCAAATTCAAGCATCATCAGACGAGCTGGGTGTTTTCTTCCGATCTGTGTTGAGAGAAAATCAAGTGGAGCCTGATGAAATTGACGAAGTTGTGGTTTGCTGCGTTGTTCCTGAACTTCTTTATTCGGTTCGGGCTTGCAGCCAAAAGTATTTCGGCGTTGACCCACTTATACTGCGACCGGGCGTGAAAACTGGTTTAAAAATACTCTATAAAGATCCAAAGGAGGTGGGTGCTGACCGAATCGCAGATGCGGTTGGAGCCATATCAAAATTCCCAAGAACTAATCTAATAGTGGCAGACTTTGGGACCGCCACTACAATTTGTGCAATTAATAAAAAAAAGGAGTTTCTCGGAGGGAGCATTCTTCCGGGCGTTCGTTTGGCGATGGAGGCCTTGGAGAATAGAACTGCTCAGCTTCCCTCTGTAGAAATAAAAGCGATAAAAAATGTGATCGGAAAAAGCACGGTAGAGAGTATTCAGTCAGGCTTGTATTGGTCAAATATAGGAATGATAAAGGAGTTTGTTAACCGAATTACTTTAGAGCAATTTAATGACGAACGCCCTTTGGTTATAGGCACGGGAGGGTTTGCTAACTTATTTAGTCGAGAGAGAATTTTCGATGAGGTTGTGTCGGATTTAATTTTAATTGGGCTAAAGGAAATAAACGCCTACAATAAATAGTTGTAGCTAGCCGATCTACATTGCCCAAATTTCTTTTATTCTGTTGATAAAAAGGCTATCCAGAGGATCTAATTTTAATTGCTTTATAAAAATCTTAATATTTGGCCCGGAACTGACGAGCGTATTTCTTTTGGAGATATTTTCGTTCAGGGCGATCGATTCGGTCTGGATCGGTTTAAACAAAGCGGGAGCAAAAATTTTTCAGGTTGTTTTGCTATTCCAGGTTTAATTGACTCCCATATCCATCTTTGTCTCGATCCCAATGAAAGAGATCCTATGAAACAAGAAGTCGAGGGAGAGAAATTAAAGGCAGCGATGATTTCACGAGCCGAATCGATTGTTAAAGCTGGAATTACAACTGTGAGAGACCTAGGTGGTGGGAAGCACCAGGAATTGGTAGTGCGAGATCTGATAAAAAAAAAGAAAATCACTGGTCCGCGTTTGATTTGCGCAGGTCAGCCTATTACTTCTCGCGGGGGCCATTGCCACTTTTGGGGCGGAGAGGCTGACTGCGCAGAAGAGGCTATAAAGGTAATAAATCGCCAAGCATTGGCCACTGTAGATCTCATAAAGATAATGGTTACGGGAGGGGCTATGACACCTAAGTCTGCGCCTAGTGATAGCCAATTTGATCTAGATTTCTTAATTAAGGTTGTTGGAGAAGCAAAGCGGCTTAATTATCCTGTTGCTGCTCATTGTCATGGTTCTGATGGAATACTCAAAGCCGCTAAAGCTGGCGTGAGCACAATCGAGCATTGTTCTTGGGTGGGCAAAAGTGGTTGGGGCAAGAGCTTCGATATAGAAACTGCAATTTTGATTGCAAAAAAAGAAATTTGGGTATCTCCCACGGTAAATTCTGGTTGGGCGAGATTTTTAGAATCCGACCGTTTTGAAGTGTTACGCAAGAACTTCGACAGAATGAAAGAAGTTGGAGTGAAACTTATCGCTTCCACTGACGCTGGGATCCCTAATATTTTCCATACGGATCTGCCTCGAGCCTTGCCGGTTTTTTCAAAAATTGCTGGCCTGACGAATACCGAAACTCTAAGGGCAGCCACGACTGATTCAGCGGAAGCTATCGGCTTATCGCAGATTACTGGATCCATCAGAGATGGGCTCTCAGCTGATTTTGTTATTTACGACGGGAATCCTTTGACTGATCTTAATGTATTGAAGGAACCCAAACTAGTTGTAGTGCGAGGTCAAGAGGTTTTAGTTGATTAAGATTTGCTCGCTTTTAATTTTAGTTGAATCTCTTTAGTTAATAAGGTGCGGTAGATGAAAAATTTGTTTGATCTTTCCGGGAAAGTGGCTGTGGTGACTGGATCATCGAAAGGGATTGGCAAGTCAATAGCGAGTCAAATGGCTCTTCACGGCTCAAATGTTGTTATTTCTAGTAGAAACCAGGAAAGTTGTGATGCAGTAGCTAGCGAAATCAATGGATCCTTGCCTAAAGGAGGTGGTTCAGCGCTCGGAATCGCTTGTCACGTAAGCAAGAGGAATGATTTAGAAAATTTGGTCAACACCACTAAAGAAAGACTGGGTAATATCGACATTCTTGTGTGTAACGCAGCGGTGAATCCTTTCTACGGCTCGATGCTTGAAATTTCAGATACGGCCTATGAAAAAGTCTTGGATTCCAATGTCAAATCAAATCATTGGTTAAGTCAATTAGTAATTCCCGACATGATAGAACAGAAAGACGGGGTAATCATTATCGTTTCTAGTGTTGGAGGTCTTCGCGGAAGCGCTACTCTTGGTACTTATGGTGTTTCTAAAGCAGCCGATATAGCCATTGTTCGAAATATTTCAGCAGAGTTTGGTTCGCATAATATAAGAGCAAACGCGATAGCGCCTGGCTTAATAAGAACTGATTTTGCAAAAGCGCTTTGGGAGAATCCGGAGACACTAAAAAACTCCACACAGAACTCCCATTTAAAGCGAATTGGAGAACCTGACGAAATAGGAGGCGCAGCGGTTTTTTTGGCCTCTGATGCAGGTAAGTTTGTCTCTGGCCAAACTATTGTTATAGATGGAGGTAGTTAGTCGGGACTAGAGCTGATGTCAACCAGCTCCTAGCTATGTTGTACATTTTCCGTTGAATCGTTACTATCTAAACCTCGATTGGGAGATTTGCCTTTGGAACGACGAGCTTTTTTAACCTTTTTTTCGGTGGGCACCGGCGCGGCGCTTTTGGGTAATACTATTTACCGAGACAATGCGGTGGACCGAAGCGTAGATTTTTAAGATATGAACACGAGCTTGCGAGAGATTAGCGAATCTATGAGGGTTATGAAATCGAAAGCTCCCAGTGCTCCTGAGTTCCTTGAAGCCTTCACTTCTATTGGAGCGGTAGAAGAGTCGGAGAGGGAGGTAATTTTGGCTGATTCTGACGGCCCAAGTCTTAACTCTTATATTACAAAAATGCGGAATTACGAGACTCCCCACGAAAGAGACCTTTATCTTTCGAAAGATAAACACTCTGTTTTATTTTCCACTTATAAAAGGATAGGGCGGGTGCAAACTTTGATTGGGCATGGGAATTTCAATGTTTTGGGTTTTGACGAGATGCTAAAAATCGGTCGCAGGTATAGTTCGGTTGGTGATTTTACCAGCACCGAGACCGATTTTTTTGAAGGACTTTTTTCAGCAAACGCTAGAGAATACGGGTTCATGGGTGATAAGGTTACTGAAAAGCTCACCTCAACCATAAAAAAGAGCCAAACGAAAAAGATCTCGCAAACTGGACATTTTTTATTTCGTGGAAGGTCTGAGAGACTCTATAAGAAGCTTAAAAACGACATCGGAGGCTCGATAACCTTGACGTCAGGAATAAGAAGCATCGTCAAGCAGACCCATCTTTTTATCGCAAAGACAATTCAATCTGAGGGGAATCTTTCGAAAGCATCTAGAAGTTTGGCCCCCCCTGGACACTCGTACCATGGGATCGGAGATTTCGATGTCGGGAAAGTAGGATATGGTAGTAAGAACTTTACAGAGGCATTTTCATCAACAGATGAGTTTAAAAAGCTCGTTGATTTAGGATACGTGAGCATTCGTTATCCTAGAAACAATATGTTGGGTGTAAGATATGAACCTTGGCATGTCAAAGTCGTCTAAGCTACTTAAAATCGAGCGACTTTTTTTCAATCTACTAGCCTTATCGGAATCGTCTTCAACACTTAAATTTTATCTCGGCGTTCGATTGCGTAACACAATCGAAAAGCTGAGATATTCTAAGGGCGGTGATAAAAAATATATTGGTTCTATTTAGGTATGCAAGGTTATAACATACTCTAATCATTCCGGAAGGTATTGAAGATGCTGGCGGTAAATTTTTCGACGAAGGTTTTGGTCTTTGGTTCAGTTGTAACGATCTTGGTATTTGTGAGCGGACCCTTTGGGTATAAGTTCCTTGGAGTAGGGTTGCAATCCTCTTTGATTGCTGTCTTGGTCGCAGTGTTCGGTGGCTTGATCCTCGCAATTTCCTCCGGTTTCTTCCTCTTTAAGACCATAAGAGGCAGCATGAATTCGGATAGAAACTTATGCTCTATATCGCTCGTTGTCAGTTTGCTTCCCCTCATCATAATGGCTCCACAAATACTTGCAGCGATTTCTGTTCCTCCGATTCACGATATCACAACAGACACAGAAAACCCTCCTTCATTCGTAGAGGCTAACTTATTTAGAACCGGAACAAAAAATGGCTCCGAGTATGGCGATACAGCTTGGCCCGCAGAGCGCCTTGCGGCAGTTACACTTACTGCTTATCCTGAGGTGAAGCCGATAAACTCGGGGCTAAAAAGATCAGAGGCTGTAGAAAAATCAAGAGAAATCTTGCAATCGATGGGTCTTGAAATAATAAACGTTGATATTGAGGATGGTCATCTCGAAGCAGTGGATACTAGCTTTTGGTTTGGGTTTAAAGACGACCTAGTAGTCCGTGTTCAGGAGACCTCAAACGGAGTCAGAATTGATATCCGATCGAAATCCCGGGTCGGTCAGAGTGACTTAGGTGTCAACGCGAAAAGAGTTCTAGCCTTTATTGAAAGATTTACTTCGGGGAATTGATTCTCTCCAATATCAAGTCGTTAACTTGTTTTGGATTCGCCTTCCCCGAGGTTTCCTTCATTATCAAGCCAATAAGATATCCAAGTACTTTAGTCTTTCCGTTTCGGAATTGCTCAATTTGTTTAGGGTTTTTTTTGATAGCCTCGTTAATCAGTTCGTCTAATTGTTTACTATCAGATAGTTGAGCCAGATTTTCATCTCTTATCACATTGTCTACGGATATTGATTGGCCTTCCCATAGTTTCCCAAAAATTTTCTTCCCTATCGTAACTGAGATAGTTCCGTCTGATATCCTTTTGATCAAGTCGCAGAGTTGAATTGGGGATATAGGAGAGTCTTTTATCGTGATCTCCGCGTCGCTGAGTCGGCTAAGCATCTCTCCTTTTAGCCAATTCACTATTTGCTTAGAGTCTTTAACGAGTTTGTGGCAGTTTTCATAAAACAATGCTAACTCTAGGTCATTACTTAAAAATTTTGCTTCGCTTTCTCTCAATCCATGCTCTCTAACATATCTATTCTTCTTTTCTGAAGGTAATTCGGGCAGTGTTTTCTTTATTTGATCGATATAATTTTGATCGAACGACACTGGAAGAAGGTCCGGTTCCGGAAAATATCGATAATCCGTCGCAGTTTCTTTGCTGCGCATCGGCCTGGTTTCATTTTTTACTGAATCGTAAAGCCTGGTTTCTTGCTTTACCTTTTGCCCGGATTGGATGACATTCATTTGCCTTTTAACTTCGAAGTTTATGGCGTTTTTAAGAAACTTGAAGGAGTTAATATTCTTTGTTTCAGTTCTAGTCCCTAATTCTTTTTCGCCTTCTCTTCGAACGGAGACATTGGCATCACATCTAAAGGAGCCCTCAGCCATATTACCATCTGATATTGAAAGGTAGGTCACGAGTTGGTGGATTGATTTAGCATACTTTTCTGCTTCCTCTGCCGTTCGCATATCGGGCTCAGAAACAATTTCTAGTAATGGAATTCCGGCTCTATTCAAGTCAACACCGGTCATATTGGGAAAGCTGTCGTGCAAGGATTTTCCAGCATCCTCTTCTAAATGAGCCCGGTTTATTCTAATACTCTTAGTTGTTCCGTTATTAAGTTCGATGTTGATACAACCGTTTCTAACAATGGGCTCATCCATTTGGGTTATCTGATACCCTTTCGGCAAGTCGGGGTAGAAATAGTTTTTTCTATCGAAATAGGAGGTTTTTGCTATTTCTGCTCCAATGCTAAGTCCGAATGCAATTGCCTTCGGAAAAATTTCCGCATTCACGACGGGTAAAGTGCCAGGCAATCCCAGATCGACTTCATTTGCTTGTTCGTTCGGTCCGGTACCGAAAACCGTACTTGCATCCGAGAAGATTTTAGATTTTGTGGAGAGTTGAACGTGAATTTCCAGACCTATAACCGTCTCCCAGTTGGCAATGATCATGTTTGACTATCCGGGGAAGTTAAGTGCCAATCTGTAATCGCTTGGAATTGATGCGCTACAGAGAGAATCCTCGCTTCCTCAAAGTAGTTTCCTATAAGTTGGGCTCCTACGGGCAGCCCGTTCACAAAACCAGCCGGCATAGACAAAGCAGGTAGTCCCGCTAGATTTGCGGAAGTTGTATATACGTCTTGCAGATACATCTCTTGTGGATCGTCTGCTTTCTCTCCCAAACGAAAGGCGGTAGAAGGAGTCGTTGGGGCAATAATTAAGTCCACGTTTTTAAAAGCCTTAACGAAATCGTTTTTAATAAGCCTTCGAACCTGCTGAGCCTTTCTATAAAATGCATCATAGTATCCAGTGGTAAGGGCAAAGGTCCCGGCCATAATTCTATTTTTCACTTCCTGGCCAAGTCCCTCAGTTCTTGACCTTTGATACAATTCTTTTAGGTTGGAGGGTTCCTTGCATCTATAGCCAAATCTTACTCCATCATATCTGCTTAGATTGGCTGAGCACTCTGCTGGCGCAATCACGTAATAAGCTGGAATCGCATAGGAAAAATTTGGGAGATCTATTTCAGTAAAAGTAACACCAACCTTTTCTAAATCCTTGATTGTTGTTTCCATCACTAAACTGGTTGAAGAATCAAGTTCCTTCATAAGCGGTTCGAAAATACCTATCGTAAGTTTTCCGAGCGGGCGCGAGAGAAAGGCGGAGTAATCATCAACCGCTACTTGCGCCGAGGTCGAGTCTTTCTTGTCGTGTCCGGACATTTCTCTCAGCATTATTGCGCAATCCTCAGCCGTAAGGGCCATAGGTCCAGCCTGATCCAGACTAGATGCATAAGCAATCATCCCCCAACGAGATACCCTGCCGTATGTAGGCTTAAGCCCCGTAATGCCGCAAAAGGAAGCTGGCTGTCTGATGCTCCCGCCTGTATCAGTGCCGGTCGCTGCACAGCATAATCTTGCCGATACCGCGGCGGCAGATCCTCCAGAGGATCCTCCCGGGACTCTGTTTTCATCCCAAGGGTTCCTAACTGGCCCAAAGAAACTTGTCTCATTTGACGATCCCATTGCAAACTCATCCATGTTAGTTTTACCAAGCGAGATTGCTCCTGCTCTTTTCAGATTAGAAACAACCGTCGCATCGTACGGAGCAACAAAGTTTTCTAACATCCGCGAGCCAGCTGTTGTCTTTGTCTCATATTCGCAAAATATGTCTTTGTGGGCGATTGGGATTCCCAGGAGTGGCTTGTCGCTCCCTTTTTGGATTTCCTTGTCAGCAGCTTGAGCTTTTTCGATTATATTTTCATCAATTGATATGAAGCAGTTTAAGTTGCTTTTATCTTTGATCCTATCGAGTAAGGATTGAGTTAATTCAAAGGAAGAATACTTCTTTCTCCTAATGCCTTTTATCTGTTCTGCTAGAGTCTGGTCTGGCACCTTTACTCCACAACTTTTGGGACTAGAAAAAATCCATCTTCTGCAAGGGGTGCAAGAGCTAAAAAAAGGTCTCTATGCTCTACATCTTTGCATACATCCTCCCTAAGAATTTGTCTTGCATCGTGGGGGTTAGCCATCGGAGTAATGTCCTTTGTTTCAGCTTCGTCAAGTGAGGATGCCATTTCCAGTATTTTTTGCATACCGATTATTAAGTCTTTTTCATCTTTTTTTTCGATTTGAAAATTCGCAAGCGCGGCTATTTCTTTAACAGTTTTTTTGTCTACTTTCACTATCTTGTCGTCCAAGAAAACAGATAATACGATGAATGCTAATTGTGTTTCATGATTTACGCAAATTCAGCCCGAAGTAGCAGTCTGACATAAAAAAATATAATCAACATTCGAATTTCGTTTCAGTTTAAAATCTTATGTTTTAATCAGGAAATAACTCTATAATTGTAATAAGGTAATAAAAAGTGCGCGTTTCGAGCCTCAAAAGGTCTGTTTTAAGGGGGCAAAAATCTATTTTTAAACCAATAAAGAGAGGTTCAGAATGTTTAAGCGGTTAAGGGGAATGTTTTCGAACGACTTGTCGATAGACCTTGGGACTGCGAATACTTTAATTTACGTCAGAGAGCAAGGAATAGTCTTAAACGAACCGTCCGTAGTTGCCATAAGAAATAACAACAATCAAAAGAATGTTGCTGCTGTTGGGATCGACGCGAAATTAATGCTTGGCCGGACTCCAGGAAATATAACCGCGATTAGACCTCTGAAAGACGGTGTTATCGCAGATTTCCAAGTAACCGAACGTATGTTGCAACATTTTATAAAGAAAGTTCACGAAAATAGTTTTATCCGACCTAGTCCTAGAGTGTTAGTTTGTGTCCCTTGCCAATCAACAGAGGTAGAACGCAGAGCGATCAGAGAGTCGGTGGTCAGTGCGGGTGCTAGGGATGTTAGGTTAATTGAGGAACCGATGGCGGCAGCCCTAGGAGCTGGGCTTCCAATTCAAGAGGCGGTGGGCACAATGGTTGTGGACATCGGAGGCGGAACCACCGAGATTGCGGTAATTTCGCTAAATGGCGTTGTTTATGCTCAATCTGTTAGGGTTGGCGGTGATCGGTTTGACGAAGCCATTACCACTTACGTCCGTAGGACGCAGGGAAGTCTGATAGGGGACGCAACTGCAGAGAGGATCAAAAAAGAAATCGGGATGGCATTTCCTTGCACCGAAGTTAGAGAAATTGACGTGAGAGGAAGAAATCTCGCAGAGGGTGTACCCAGAAGCTTTACTTTGAATAGCAATGAAATTCTTGAAGCTCTGCAGGAACCTCTTTCTCTCATCGTGCAGGCTGTAAAAGGAGCACTAGAGCAAACCCCCCCTGAATTGGCATCTGACATAGCGGAAACAGGTCTTGTTTTGACTGGCGGGGGGGCCCTATTAAGAGAGCTAGACAGGCTTTTGTCCCATGAGACAGGTTTGCCTGTAATTCTGGCAGAGGAACCCTTGACTTGTGTTGCCAGAGGAGGAGGCAGAGCTCTTGAACTAATGGACGATATGGGTGAGGCAGAGATCCTGCAAATCCAATAGCTCAAGGTGTTGTTAAGGTTTTATCATGATCGCGAAAATTTTAAGTTGTATACCAGTAACTTCGGTAGGAAAAAGACATTAAAGCTCTTTTCCATGAAGAAAGGTCTTTATTAAGTAAGACTGTCGCTTTGATTCTCCTCTCTTTGCTGCTGCTACTAGCGGATCGCTTTTCGAATTTTATAGAAAGACCCAAGATATACGTATCTTCCGGTCTGTACTTCATTCATTACTCTGCAAATCTTCCAAATATAGCTTTTCAGCGCACTAGCACTTTTTTTTCTTCTCATAAATATCTTAGTGATCGTATTTTAGATTTAGAATCTCGGCTCCTTTTCTTGGGCACCGACTTAGAAAAAATGGCAAGCTTGATTGAGGAAAATAATCGATTAAGAGAATTGTTGGGCTCTGCTGCAAAATCGCAAGATAGTGTGCTCGTATCAGAGGTTATCGGTATTGACCCTGATCCTGCAAGCCAAAATATCCTAATTGATAAAGGCGAAGCGGATGGGGTATTAAAAAAACAGACCGTAATCGATTCAAGCGGTTTGGTTGGGCAAGTAACAGAGGTGAGCAAACAATATAGTAGAGTAATGCTCATTACCGATTTTAACAGCTATGTTCCGGTAGCCGTTTTGAGAAATAATTTGAGATTAATGCTCAAAGGGACCGGCGTATCGGAAAAGTTACAACTTTTGCATGTCAACCCGACAGCGGACATCAAAGTGGGCGATTCGCTTATATCTTCGGGTTTAGGAGAGAGATTTCCAGCGGGGTATCCTGTTGGTTCAATCGAAGCAATTGATTATGTTGAAGGGAGGCCTTTTTTAGATGTGACCGCAACCCCAAAGTCAGGCCTAGATCGATCGCAACATTTACTCCTCGTTTTTTCTGAAAGAGCTACGATCGCGTCTGAAAAAGAAAAATCTACATCAGAATCATCTGGCGCTGGTGATTAAAGATGAGTCTTGTAACCAATCTGACCATTTTTTTTACTATTTTATTGGCTATGATTTTGGAACTTATCCCATTCCCTGAGGGCCTTCCTAAAGAGATAGGCTTTCTTCGGCCAGAGCTTGTTCTTATGACTCTCATCTATTGGGTTGTCGCTCTCCCTCACAGAGCGGGGGTAGTGCTCGCTTGGATCTCTGGACTCACGATGGATACTTTAGTTGGTAATTTTCTAGGCCAATTTGCATGTTCCTTCGTGATTATTTCATATTTCGTTTTACAATTTTATCAGAGGTTACGTATGTTCTCGGTTTGGCAACAAGCAATTCTTGTATCCGGATTGATAATCTTACACCGAGGACTATCTTTTCTTTTTCTATATGTTTTTGATGGCACCATTCCGTCTCTTTGGCAGATGATGCCTGCCATTTCGAGTGCTTTAGTCTGGCCCCTGGTGTTTCTTCTATTGCGAGCTATTAGAAGAAGCTTAAAAATAACATGACTCCAAGCGGTATTGTGCTGGCGAGCAATTCTCCTCGTCGAAAGGCGTTTCTGGAAAAGCTGCGTTTACGCGTGGAGATTCTTCCACCTTGCGTCGACGAGTCGAGAAACGCGGATGAAAATGCCAAGCATTTGGTTGAGCGTTTAGCTGCAGAAAAAGCGAGATCCGTTTATGCTGAGGACGAACGCTTAGTTATAGCTGCCGATACAGTGGTGAATTTGAATGAGAAAGTATTCGGGAAGCCTGCCTCGAAGAAAGAGGGTTTTTTGATGTTAAGCGAGTTGTCCGGCAAAGTTCACAAAGTGCATACTGGAGTAAGTATGGTTTTTAATCAAAATTGGGAGACTTTTTCTGTCCAAACGGATGTTCATTTTCGAGAATTAAATGACGAAATGATTAACTGGTACTGGTCCCTAGACGAATCCCGAGACAAAGCGGGCTCCTATTCAATTCAGGGAGCAGGATCTGTCTTAGTTGAGAAGATTGTCGGTAGCTATACTAATGTTGTGGGGTTGCCACTGAGGGAAACTGCCGACATGTTGGCTAAATTTGGGGTTGAGATATTTAAGGACAATTTCTCAGTTAATTAAATAATGAGCATATTATGCAAGAGCTTATATTCAATGTATTTCCCTGGGAAACTAGAGCTTATGTTTTCGACTTTGGAGTGTTACAAAACGCTTTTGTTGAATGGTCGGATGAAGTCAATGTTTTAGGAAATATTTATGAAGGTCGTGTGGATTCAATCTCTTCCAACTTAGGAGCTGCGTTCTTAGATATTGGTGCGCATAAGAAAGCTTTTTTAGAGTTTTCTAATAATCCTAAAGTTTTCTCTGACGATAAAAGAAACTCCGATTTTCAGCAGAGATCAATTCGAGTCGGCGATAGAATGCCTGTGCAGGTTATAAGCGATATATCTGAGTTTAAAGCCCTTAGAGTAACTCGAGAAATAAGCCTGGTCGGAAGGTATTTGGTCTTTCGCCCTATAGCTGACATCGAGCCCTTTAATGCAAAGTTAAGAAATCAGGATCCGACATTTCAGATCCGAGAAAAAATCCGAAACCTTGAGTTCGCAAATGCCGGTTTTATTCTGCGATCAGCATACGACGAGGCTAGTCCAAACTTGGTAGCGAAGGAGGCAATGATTCTGCTGGAAACATGGGAAAAAATAGTTGCAAAGAGGAAGGCATCAAACTTACCTGGGTTATTGGAACAAGATTTATCACTCCCGCTCAGAACCGTAAGAGATTTTTTAAAGGCTGGAAATAGTAAAATTCTGGTTAATGACTCTGCTACTTTTTCCTCGCTAAAAAGATTCTTGGAGGAACGGGTGCCCCACCAGAGCTATAGCTTGAAGGGTTCGTCTGCAAATTCTTCGGAATCCAAGCCTAAAATTAATGAGATCCTGAATTCAGCTATTGATTCGAGAATTAAATTAAGAAGCGGTGGGCAAATAGTTATCGAAAAGACTGAAGCCATGACTACAATTGATGTTAATTCGGGATCTTCCCCCATGTCTGGGAATCCAGAATTATTTGCTTTTGCCGTGAACCTTGAAGCTTCTGAAGAAATCATAAAGCAGCTTCGAATTAAAAATATAGGCGGGTTGATTGCAATTGATTTTTTGAATATGGGGGATCTAAAGCATAGAAAAGCAATTAGAAACGTTTTTCAAATGGAAAAGAATAAGGATCCCAAAATAGGAACAATCTCTGAATTCGCTCCCCTCGGTCTGCTAGCTCTTTCTCGCCGGCACACTTCTCGAGTAATCAGTTCGGATTTCTTCGAGACTTGCCAAACCTGCAGCGGTACAGGTAAAACAAAAACTCTGAGGACTGTCTGTTTTGAAATTTTTGGTGAGATAGCGGGAAATCAAAACCTCTATAAAGGGAAAATTTGTATGGTTTTCGCTTCCCCTCCATTGTCTAAAATATTGAATAAAGAATTAAATCAGCTAGCGAGAGACTTCTTTTTATCCCTTAGTATCACTATAGAAATAAAAGAGAAAGCGAGCTATAAAAAGCGTGACTACAAGATAGTCGCTTCAACCATTAACTGAAACGGTGGCAGATGATCTCGCTCCAAAAGAAGAGAATCGTGGTGAATGTCCTAAAGTCTGTTGGATGGTTTTTCTTGCTGTTACCTGTTCTTTATCTCACGCTTTTTAAGCTTTATTTTCTCAGAATGGTCTCAAATGGTGACGCTCTAGAAAAAATTTTGATAGGGAATGGACTTAACTTCGTCAGGATCGAGGAGGTTCATGGAGGTTGGATGGGTTACGATCCGAAAATAACTATTTACAATGGGGAAGCTCGGCTTAGTCCTGAAACTCTGATAAGTATAGACAAACTTGATCTGCGTGTTGACTTTTTGGGATCTCTTTTGAGGGGATCTCCGATGTTCTCTGCCGCAGAAGTAGATGGGTTATCAATTTATTCAGAAATTTCACCCGACGCCGAGCTCTCTTTCGGATCTGACCAACTTGCTGAGTTTCCGATCAATTACTTTTCGAATATTTTTAAAACGCTTGATTACCTCAGAGTGAGCAATATAAGCTTTGAAGTAAATCGGTTTTCAGACTCCTGGAAAATAAAAAATCAGATAGATAAACCTTGGGTTTTGGAAGAAAGTGATCGAAGATCGATTTTCTCGCTTCCCCTTATCATTGAGAGATGGACAGAAGGAAAAAAATCCTCTTCGACTAATACTCATTTGAAAGGTACTTTCACGGGCAATCCTGATGAGCCATCTTTTTCTGTTTTAGCGCACTTTGGTCTAGCGGGATTTGAAGTTGCGCCATTTTCGGATCTGGTCGAAAAATATCAATTCATCCCACTCAAGGGAGTTATTAATTCTCAATTCTGGTTATCTCTTGGATCTGACAAATACGGTTTTTCGGTAGACCTTGAAATGAACGAAGCTGTTTTTAGCAATTCCGTATCATTAGAACAAGTTTCAGGACGAGCCCAATAACTTGGAAAAAACTTAACGAATGGTTCGTTGAAGATTGAAGATTTAGTGATTGAGAGTATCGAGACAGCTCTGGAGATCCCAGACTTAGAAATCTTGGTTGATAGAAAATACGACAGCGAATCGTTCGCTCTTTTTTTGCCGTCAACCTCCGTAGAAGATCTTTTGCTAGGAGTAGATTTCGTCAAGAGCTTTTCAGTAATTCCTGTAAA
>JAYYDI010000181.1:0-7634 GCA_036161055.1 Pseudomonadota bacterium | reverse complement strand
GATGGGGAACGTTGCAAATTATGAGTTTCTCTATAGGTCTAACCTTGCGGATAGCAAATAGCCAACCAACGACAGCGCCCCAATCATGCGCAAGAAGGACTGTCTCATCAACGTCAGCGGCATCTATTAAATGCCCGACGTCCTCAAGCAAATTCTCTATCGCGTAATCCTCACGCTGTGTTGGCGTCGAAGAATTCCCATATCCCCTCATATTAGGCGCCCACGCCTTGTAACCAAGCCCGGCAAGCATAGGCAGTTGATACCGCCATGATATTGCGTGCTCAGGAAACCCGTGCAAGCATATCGCAAGCTTTCTGCTAGCTTGGTCTCCGCATTTCTGGACTTCGAAATTCAAACTATTTGCCTGCACAAATTCAGTCGTTATTTCGGTTTCTACCCTCTTTTTTCTTGGCACGGAACTCTCCTTTTTCGATTCCGATATTTCAAAACAATTTAAACCGTTTGATCAGGAGGCTTTATCTCCCCAATTATCATGATCTTAATCCACCAGGGTCAAGAAAATGTTATTATTTCAACATGAATAAAACTTTTAAAAATCCGTCCGATCGATTTTTGAAGATACCGGGTTCTATTAATTTCCGAGACTTTGGGGGATACATCAATGCCGAGGGAAGGCAAATTTCCACAGGCAAGTTGTTCAGATGTGGAAACATGTCAGAAATTTTACCAGATGCTTTTGATGACTTTGCAAATTTGAAGATTAGCGCAATATGCGATTTGAGAAGCCATGAAGAAACCAAAACGTCCCCCACTCCCTCAGGCTACCCCTTCGAATCAAGAGTACACCTCCCGATCTGGCCAGGTAGTTCAGTTCAATTTCAAACAAAATTTATGGAAAGCGAAGAAGAGCCCAAGGAAGAGGATTTTCGAGAGTTCATGATAAACGTCACAAAAGAAATCGCTTTAGACCATATGGATGTATATTCAAAATTTTTAGAACTTCTACTCAACACGCCCGGAGGATTCTTATTTCATTGCTCAGCAGGCAAGGATCGAACAGGAATTGGAGGAGCACTTATTCTCTACGCTCTCGGAGTGGAAAAGAAAGTCATACTTGAAGACTACCTCTTAAGCAATAAATCGATCGAACTATTAGCGAGGACACGGACGCGCCTGCAGGAAAACGAGATCGGAAAAAACCTCCCCGCAGAAACCTTAGAGAGCATCGTTCGCATATTTTCAGGGGTAGAGCCCATATACCTAAACAATGCGTTTAAGGAGATCGAAAAAGTCTACGGCAATCTCGATAACTATATGTCAGAACTAGGCTTTGGGGAGAGTAAAATCGCTATGTTGAGAGAAAAGCTTCTAATTTAAAAGTTGTCAATAGTGAATGCCTCGGTAATGAGAATACAGGGGCGGCCATTCAGGTAAACAGCGTAAGTCCTCTCAGCAATTTTAGTTGACGTATCGTCTATGTTAATTATCTCTCGATAACTCCCTTGGGCCTTATTACGGAGAACCGCACCCATCCCAACACCTTCATTTGTAAGCGCGCGAAACAGATCTTCTTCGATAAAAGCTGGATTGAGCAAGCTCTCTGCGTATGCGTACTGTTTATTTGTTGTTCTACCAATCAAGTTAACTTTTCTTACGAACGCATTGGCATCTTTTTCGAGTTCAAGAAAGCTCAACTCCTCGGGCATTTTTATAAAACTTTGTTCGACTGTAAGAACGTCAATTTCTTCGCCCATAAAGGCACTGATAAGAGAAGTCACGGTTCCATCGGCTAACAGTACCGCTCTAAGAAATGGCGGCAAGGATTCTTTTACCGAACTGCAGCTTCTATCACGCTTTCTCTTCTCGGTTAACTTTCTAAGAATTTTCACGTTATTTTTGATCAAGACATATTCCTACGCCAACGAGAGACTGATCTGAATAATTTAAAAAAATCAAAGCCCCTAACCAACTGGATTTACCTCAATTTTACAGGTAGCCTCACGATTCGAACCTTGTAACAGGAAAAACAATAAAAAGAACAACTCTTGTCTACTTCGCCTTGCCAGAGTATGCAGTTTATCTTGCCTCTATACCCGTAGGGCTCTACCTTCCTTTGGTTTATTCTAAGGATTTAGGCCTGTCCTTAACAGAGATAGGGTTGGTACTAATGTTAGCCCGCGTCTCCGACGTAATAACCGATCCCCTCATCGGCGCTCTTAGTGATCGAACAAAGAGCAGATTTGGAAAGCGGAAGCCTTGGATTGCTTCGGGCACACTTTTAATGATGTTATCTGCATTCCAATTGTTCAACCCAGAAGCTTTGAATCAGATGCCGATTACCAAATGGTATCTTCTTGGGTGGTCGGTTCTTCTGTGGCTGGGATGGACAATGGTAAATATCCCTTATTACGCATGGGGCGCCGAACTTTCCGACGATTATTACGAGCGGACTAGCATAACAGGTTGGCGGCAAGCTTTCGGCTTCCTCGGCAATGTAAGCGTTTTGTTCATTCCAGTGGCAGCTGGAGCACTTACTGGTTACGGTTCACTCCCGCGAGAAGGCCTAACAATAATAGGCTCTTTTGCACTGGTAGCGCTTCCCACCTTAGTAACGATCACGCTATTCAAAGTTGAAGAAAGAGCCACTTACCCAAGCCCGAGAACAAATCCCTTCGTTCATTTAAAAGCAATGTTCAAAAACGGTTCATTTCGTCTGCTCTTTTTTGCGTTCATGCTAATGTCTCTTGGAACTGGCTGGGGCTCAGCGACCTTCATGCTGTTTGCAACATTTGTTGTGGAAGCGGAGGCTTGGACGCAAATGATTTTGTTGGGCTATTTCGGAGCGAACGTTATTGCTCTTCCTCTGTGGATAAAACTAGCCACTAAGCTAGGCAAAAAGAATACGTGGGTAACAGGAGGGATTCTTTTCGTTCTGGTAACGCCTAGCTTCTTACTGCTGGGGCCGGGGGATTTAGGCGGATTTTTTATTTGCCTTGCCCTTTATGGCATCGCTGGAGGCAGTTTCGGTGCTTTATCAATGTCAATGAAAGCGGACGTGATAGAGATAGCCGCAAGAAGATCAAGTGAGAACATTTCCGGAGCATATATAGCGGTATGGTCGTTGGGACAGAAGTTAGTGGCCGCGCTCGCGCTGGGGCTAGCTTTACCCACCCTTGAGTTGTTTGGATTTAATCCCGCTGCAGAAAATAGCGAATCTGCGATTAATGCGTTAGCTTATATCTATGTTCTTCCGCCATGGCTTTTTTATGCGCTAGGCGTTGTGGTTATCCTAAGGTACCCTATTACTTCAATCCGTCTAGAAAAATTGAGGCTCGCTTTTGATAAAAAAGATCAGAGGAACCGAAAATTTTTGAAAAAAAGTTGAATCACTGCAACACAAAAAATTTAATGGAGAGATCATGTCACAAACTGAAGTTCTTATAGTTAGCAAGGGTCACGCTTACAATCACGATGCATTTCTAGCAATGTTCGATGGATATGCTGACCTCAACACCACTCTTGTAGAGCAACCAGCTGCGCAGATAATTCTTCAGCCTCAAAACGTTGACCGATATGATGCCGTCTTATTCTACGATATGTCTGGCATTCCCGACGTAGGACTTACTCATGATGAGAGTGATAGTCAGGGAAAGCCCTCCGATGCCTATCGAAGTGCCATTGAAGCTCTCATTGAGTCAGGAAAGGGCATTGTGTTGCTAAATCACGGAACGGTTTCTTGGCCAAATTGGCCCCTGTGGAGAGAAATTCATGGATCCTCTTTTCTGCTCCGCGCGGGAGAGGTATTTGGAGAACACTTGCCTGGATCCGGATATAGAGGTGGTCACGGACCGCATCCAAATCCGACCTTCACTCTGCTTCCAGAAGATGTCTCTCATCCTGTCCTCAAGGGCATCGAAAAAGGATTTTCTATCTCTGATGAGATATATATTAAATCCGATAATTTCGAAAAAAATGTTCTTCCACTAATGCGAAGCGACTATAGCTACGTGTCAGAAAACTTCACTGCGCCTCCACTTGCGGCCCCTGAAGAACAAGAAAACTGGAACCACCCGCCCGGGAGTAATCTTGTAGTCTGGGCGAACGCGGCAGCAAAGTCTCCAGTGGTAGCCTCAGATATAGGAGACAGCCCAGAGGCATTTTCAAACGAGGGATTTCGTACACTGTTATCAAATTCTTTGCGCTGGGTTGCATCTGATGCCGCTAGAAAATGGGCTAGGGAATTCAGAGGCAATTAACCAAAAAAGTTCTACGGCAATTTCACGCGAAAAAGACACAGAAAGATGTTCGATGTCCTGGTGATAAAGAAGAGAGGGAATAAAAACTGGTCACTGAAAAAAATATGCTATCAACTGTTTCTAGCCACACTCTGTCCGTTTTTGTTGTCTTGTAACAATGACCATGAAACTATGCTTATAAAATCAGAATATTGGTCCACTTCTTGGGCCACTTCGCTAAAAGTGGCTACGCCGGGTTTTGATCCTCCGCTCCCTAAAATAAAAAATACCACTATCCGACAAACAATAAAGTTAAGTGGAGGCGGCGAAGAAATAAGGGTGTGGTTTAGCAACGAATTTGGAACCATACCTTTAAAGGTTGCTGGTGCAACAGTCTCAAGAGGCTTGGGGAGTGGATCGATCGAGAAAGCCTCGCTTAGAAGACTCTTTTTCGAGAAAAAGGGCGCTACCACCGTGCCTCCAGGTGAACGTATCGCTAGCGACCCTTTAAAATTCCCAGTACAGAATTTATCTGAGCTAGTAATTAGTATTTACCTACCAGACGACTTGAGCGGATCAAGCTCTCCGATTTCTTATCATGTAAGAGGTCTACAAACCAACTATCTCGCGCCCGGCAAACAAGTTGAATCCGCCGATTTGAAAAACGCTGTAACCAGCGTATCTTATTTTTTCTTAGCAGCACTGGATGTCAAAAGTCAGGATAAACGTCCTGTGATCGCCGCTGTTGGCGACTCGATTATGGATGGGGATCAGGCTGCAGACGCCGAACCTGTTGACGAAAACGCCCGATTTAATAACTTTCTAGCCAATATTATTTTTAAAAACGGAAGACAGGCGAACATTCTGAATCTCGGAATATCAGGTAATCAGGTCACTCAATCATTCCTTGGGCAAAAACCTCTTGATCGCTTTGACAGAGATATTTTGTCCATTACTGGCCTCACCCACATCATATTACTGGAGGGGATAAATGATATTGGGTTGCCCGGACTATTACGGGAAATGGGTATTCCATCGGTGGAAATAACGGCAGAAAAAATAATATCCGAGCACGAAAAAATCATAGCCAAGATAAAAGAAAATGGACTTGTTGCTATAGGCGGCACCTTGACGCCGTCAGGTGGCTTTTCTGCTCTCTCTTATTCTGAAGCGGCCTCTGATGCAAAGCGGCAAACGGTCAATAAATGGATTCGGACAAGCGGGAGTTATGACCATGTAATCGACTTTGACATGATTCTTCGAGATCCTAGCAAGCCCCACTTGATGAAGTCAGAACTTACTGCAGATGGCTTGCACCCAAACAGCGCTGGTTACCGAAAAATGGCCGCCGCCGCCTACATCGCTGTCGAACCCTCACTTCCACGAAGCAGATAACGAGATTTTCTAGAAGTGGACAAAATCAAATCGCGGCATCCCGGCGAGAGGCGACGCTTTTTCAGCTATCTGAGTTTAAGCAGCATCTTGCCAAGATTCTCACCCTCGTACAGTCCTCTGAATACCTTTGGAAAATCAGCGATTTCTCCCTCTACCTCATGCAGCGGAAGCTTTAAAGAGCCATTTTTTACCCATTGAGACATCCTAGCTCTCGCCTCCGGATACTCCGCTTCATAATCAAAAATAACAAAGCCCTGCATACGCGCTCGCATGGTTCCGAGCCAAATATAGTTCGATGGACCAGACATTTGATCCTCAGAGTATTGCGAGGTTGAACCACAAACAAGAACAACTCCTTTCATGCCGATTAGCTTTAGCGATTGATCGAGCAAAGGTCCACCCGTATTATCAAAAATGATGTCTAAACGATCGGAAGCGCTCGCCTCTAATTGCTCATACCAATCTGACTCGTTATAGTTGATCGCTAGATCGTATCCGAGCTCATTTACTAGCCAATCACATTTGCTGTTTGAGCTTGTTAAACCGATTACCCTTGCGCCCGCTAACTTACATAGCTGGCCAGCTATAGAACCAACCGCACCGGCCGCGCCGTTGATTAGAACGGTTTGCCCCGGCTGAGGCTTACACTCTTTAAAAATCGCGAAATAAGCCGTTAACCCAGAAACACCAAACCCGCCCAGCCAAGCCCCTAAAGGAGCCTGATTAACATCGACGCGCTCCACCTCGGAGCCACTACAAACAGTATATTGCTGAATCCCGTTACCAATAAGAACAAAGTCTCCGACCTTGACATTCTCATCCAGCGAATCCACGACCTGTCCCGCCACGGTTCCATGAACTATATCTCCCGGCTTCACACGAAACAAAAACTCGTCGCTGTCTCTAACGATTAAGCGAAGAGCGGCATCAACACCCACGAAGTGCGATTCAACTAAGACCTGGCCTGATTGAAGGGGTAGAACTTCAACTTCTCTGGTTTCGAAGTCGGATAGGTCTGTAAGCCCCTGGGGCACAGCCTTTAAGACTAACTGAGTATTTTTTCGTTCGTTCTGTCCGTCACTCATATCAATTTCTCCTTTCCAAAAAAAAAGCGGATACCTAGATCCGCTTTTTCATTTCAACTAGTGATCTACTCAAATCGAACACCAAACTCAAACCCGATCAAGGAAGGAGCTCCGTATTGAGTAAAGTTCCAGAGCCCACCGACAGAGTTTGCTGACACTCTATAAGTCTCATCGGTCAGATTTTTCCCAAACAATGCTGCGTAATACTTTTCGTCCGGGCTAGTGTAGGTCACACTTGCGTCAATTAATGTCCTATCCTCCATCTGAGTGAACGTCGGATGCCTAGCGACACCTGTTGCGACCGCATTCGGATCAAATGGACTCATCTCCGCCTCATCCTGATAGTGTGCAGACAGGTAATAGGTCAAGGTAGCGCCACTAGCCAATGGTTGCACGTAGGTTGCTTGAACGCCAGCCTGCACCTCTGCAGCGAATGGTATGTCCAACCCAGTCAGATCAACGCCCTCAAAATCAAACACGTCATAAGATGCATCAAGGTAACCAAGGGATGCGCGAATAGTGAGATTATCTGTGGCTAACCAAGTCGTCTCAATCTCAACGCCCTGAGCGTTCGACTCCCCCGCGTTAAGTGTGATGGTCTCTTGGCCCTCTACCCCGCTTACTGGATCGATAAACCTGAAGACCTGATTTCGCTGAAGGTCTTCATAGTCTGTGGTGAATACAGACGCGTTGAAGCGCAACATACCATCGAGCAGGTCACCCTTGAATCCAACCTCATAATTGATGTTCGTTTCAGGATCATAAGAAATGCAAGTCAAAAGCTGACTGCAGGTCTCACTGTAACCTCCTGCCAAAAATCCTGTCGCGACGCTCGCATACCACAAGTTGTCGTTTTTATCTTTATAATAAAGAACGACTCGCCACGGGGTTTAAGTCCACACATAGCTTTAGTCCGCTACGAATGCGTATTGGCTCGGAGGTAGAGCTGCGGTTGTTT
>JAYYDI010000180.1:0-18002 GCA_036161055.1 Pseudomonadota bacterium | reverse complement strand
TTCAAGTTTTCTGATAATTGGAGTGCTGTCGACGGCAGGTTCGAGCTGACCCTCGCTATTCCTGAAATAGACAATTGGAATCAGGCCTACTTTTGGCTTCGGTAGATCATGTTTGCTTTGATTAATTAAGAATTTATAAGGGATCCTTCGATACCTCAGCACGGCTAGCATTTTTCTAGTGTAAGGTGAGGCTGGCGCGCCGATTATTGTGAGCATCCCTGAGGTTATCAACCTTTCTTAGCGTGTTGCCAAAAGATAAAAATTGCCCACTATCAAGTCAAGTCAAATCATCCGACTGAATTTGATTTCAAACAAAAAAGAATTTTCCGTGATCAATATAATTCACCCGTATTTTAAACTCGCACATCTAATGTTTTTTTCTAATTTTCGCTAGAGGGCTCTACGGGATAATGTATACCGGGGATTCCATCTTGCAGCGCTTGATACCACTCTGGTCGGGGCTGAACTGGTTCATAAGGGCTCGGCACCATTGGTCTATCTTTATTCCACTCATGATGAATTGGCGGAATCTGAAAGGTTCCGTTGCTCGCATTAGTTCCTCCATCCACTAGAAGATCGATACCAGTGATATAGCTTGAAAGATCAGAAGCCAGAAACATTACAGCATTGGTAACTTCTTTTACCTCCCCAATTCGTCTCATTGGTGTTCTGCTAGCGATCCATTTATCGATCCCCATTGCTTCAAGCATTGGTCTTGTCATCTCGGTCACAATGAAACCAGGAGAGACAGCATTTACCCTGACCCCTCTATCTGCCCACTCTACACCTAGCTGATAAGTCAGATTAAGGAGTCCTCCTTTTGCTGCGGTGTATCCGATTACATTGTTCTCGTTTCCGCCGCTCGCCATGATGCTGCAAATGTTCACTATGGATCCGGATCTTCGCTCTAGCATTCGTCGCCCACACTCCCTCGCGTAATAGAAAGCGCCAATTAGATCGACCGCTAAAATATTTTTGAAGGTCTCTGAGTCATATTGCTCTGGAGAGACACCTCGTGGGTCGGCAATGCCTGCATTATTAATCAGAACATCAACGTGTCCGAGTTCCTTAATTCCTTCAGATATAACTCGATTTACGTCTTGCTCAATAGAAACGTCTCCAGACACTGCGACCACCTTGCAACCGGTGGTTTCGCAAGATTTGGCTACCTTTTCAAGCTGTTCCTCGCCTCTGGCGGTAATTATTAAGTTCGCACCTGCTTCAGCAAAATCTTTTGCGAAGTGCTCGCCCAAGCCATAACTCGCTCCCGTTATGAGAACGTTTTTCCCTGAAAAATCAAACATCACAGACCCTAACTAATCCAAAACGATAGTCTAAAGGGATTTTGCGGTCAGTGGAATCTGGTGCATTATAGAGCCAGTCTTCTAGGAGAAAAGATGATCCCGAAAACGATAGAGGAAGTAACGCCAAAATGGCTTTCGAAGATCTTGGATATTGAAATTACCGATATGGGGGTTATCAAGATAGGTGAGGGGATAGGCCTGTTGGGGGACATTTATAAAGTTGACCTTTCCCCTGGTGATCGCCTTCCTAAAAGTGTCGTCGTAAAGCTCCCATCTTCTTTTGAAGAAAATCGCCAACAAGGAATAGCCTTGGGCATGTTTGAAGCTGAAGTGCGGTTTTACAATCAGCTCGGTCCGATGGTTAACGTGGGTCTGCCAAAAATCTATCATGCAGACATTGTAGAGGGCACAGCCGATTTCATTATCGTGATGGAAGATCTTAGTGATTTAAGGATGGTTACCCAAAGCGACGGCATGGGAGCTATACAAACTGAGTCTGCAGTAAGAGTTTTGGCCAAGATTCATTCTGTCTGGTGGGGCAAAATGGAAAGTCATGAATTCGATTGGATTCCGTCGATGATTGGCCCGCGAATAGAGTTTGTCACGCAATCTTTATCCGACATGTTTCCAAGGTTTGCTGAAAACTTTGGGGAACATATAAGTTCTGAAGCATTACACCTCTACGAGCTGTTCAGTAAAAACTACTTAAACGTGAATAAGGTCCTTGCAGCGCGCAGTCCATGGACGCTTGTTCATCAAGATTGCAGGGTCGAAAATATGCTGTTCGGAGAAATTGGTTCCGATTACGTTGCCGTTATTGATTGGCAAGGTATTGGTAGGGGGCCATCAACTTACGATCTTGCGTATTTACTGGGAGGATCGGTTGAAACAGATCTGCGGCGACAGCATGAGGATCGATGGATCAGCATATATCACAAGACGCTGTTGGAAGAGGGTGTTTTAAATTACTCAATTCAAGAATTAAGAGAAGATTACCGGATATCCCATCTTCAAGGTGGCCTTGCCACTGCCATGTTTACTGCTGGCTCCCTCAACTTGAATAATGAGAGAGGATTACAGTTGGTCGTCACCATGGTTCAAAGACATGCACAAGCAGCGCTAGATCACAATGGAATCCAACTTTTAGAGGAGCTCGAAAGATAAGAGCGACCTCTTCCCGCAATGATTTACTAGTCCAATAATTTGACGTATCCGTTGAGTTGGACTTCTATCCCGGCTTGTTTGATGAAATTTTTGTCGTGATAAAGCTTTGAGAGCGATAACAAAGGCACAGGCTCGTAACCAGCACCGAATTCAATGAGTCGTTCGCTCAATCGCTCCAGGAGGCGCGATACTTGTTGAAGCTCCGAGAGAGAGGGTTCTCTCTCCTTCCAAGCTTTAAAGATTTTTATTATAGAGGTAGAAATATTAAACATCGGTACGGGAGTTCCCATAACATCGACCCTTTCATTAGAGGACTCTTGTGCTAATTTGATTAAAACATCAAGTAATTCTTTTTCCTCTTTCTGACAAAATCGGATTTTTGGTCTGTTCATGAAGTCGACTGATAATAAGTGGGCTTAATTAATAGTTGTAGCGTTTAATTTGAGATCTGGTATTCGAGGGTTCTTCCATTTTTTAGCGTTGATTCTAATCCAATCCAAGTCTCATCCGCATACCAGACTTTTATAGGGCCTCCTTTCGCATTTATGACATAACCAGTAAGTGAATCTGACTCCGTATCAATCTTCGCAATTGTTACCTCTTCCATCTCCCCCGTCTGCGAATTAATAAGCCTATCCTGTAATAAGAAATCTGGATTCCAGTAAGCAAAAGTATATAAGCAGCCCTGATGAATTGCGTTCTCATCGAGCGTGTTAATGGAAAAACTTTCCTCACTCCTTTTTCCATATACCTTAAATTGCTTCCTATTGGATCGCGTGGCCGATTCTATCTCAGATAGGCATCCGCTTTCCCAAACCTCAGTATTTTGGTGACGGTATTTAAGGACATTCACAAACAGAATCTTTACATCAAATTTTGCCTCTGATTCTATTACTGTTTTTTCGTCCCGAAACGTTTTCTTGAATCGATGCTCTCCTATTGGATTCCCGTCAACGGTGACATTGAAAATCCATTCTTTTGTCTCTTCCGCCATCGCGTTGGATAAAAAAGTGCACAAAAACAAAAGAAAACTTAATGGATTCCTAAAATTTTTCATTTAAAACGATTCGGAATGAACACACTCAATTATAGATAGGTAGCCCAATAATTACTATGGATAGCTGTTATGATCAGTAAAAGAAGAAACAGCCCATTTATAAGAAGTGAACGCCATGAATAGTAAAAACTTGAGAGTGATATTGACCAGCCGTCCACAGGGAGAAGCGACTTCTGAATGTTTTTCCGTTATTGAGGAAGACTTATTAGATTTAAGCCCAGGTGAAGTTCGTATTGCAAATGAAACGCTTTCCGTTGATGCAGCTATCCGAACAATGCTGCGTGGCGAAGGCTTCCACATGCAGATGAACATTGGTGATACGATTTTTGCTGGTGGGGTAGGCAGAATAGTTGAATCAACCGTTGACGGTTGGGATGTGGGGCGAGCTGTTAAGGGTCCACTGGGCGCTCAATCTTTTGCTGTACTATCTACGGAGCACCTTGAACTGATAGAGGAATCTAATCTTCCGCTGAGTGTAAATCTCGGTATTTTAGGCGGCTCGACAGGAGTGACTGCTTGGATCGGTGTAAAGAAAGTAGCGAGGCCCAAGCCCGGAGATTTATTTGTGGTATCTGCAGCCGCGGGCGCGGTTGGCTCGATTGCGGGGCAAATTGCTCAAAAAGAAGGAGCGAAAGTTATCGGCATCGCCGGCGGGGAAAGGAAAATAAGCCATCTTCTTAATGATTTAAAATTTGAAGCCGCGATAGATTATAAATCGGAAGATGTAAGGGCGAGATTGACTGAATTGGCCCCCAACGGAGTAAACGGTTTTTTTGATAATGTAGGGGGCGACATTCTCAATGCAGTTCTTGAAAACTTAGCCTTGCGCTCGAGAGTGACGATATGTGGCGCTGTCTCTCAATATAATGACATGGACCATGTGCAGGGCCCCTCCTCTTACCTTAAGTTGGCCGAGCGTCAGTCTGCGATGGAAGGGTTTGCTTATTTTCATTATCCGGAATTCATAAAACCTGCTGAAGAGGAACTGAGAGAGTGGCTGCATGAAGGATCAATTCAGTTGGCAGAGGAAGTGATTGACGGGATTGAGGGATTTCCCGAGGCATTGGGTTTTATGTTTTCTGGTGGCAATTTAGGAAAGTTGCTGGTTAAAGTCCGTTGAACGGCTTTGACAGTTTCATTTATCTGGCGTTAACCTAATAATAAAAACGGGAGTTAGCGATGGATTCAGATCAAATGCATCCTCTGGCAATGTCTGGGAAAGACCCGTCCATGCTGAGGGGCGATCCGATACCGAGAGAGCGGTATTTTTCGAAAGAATTTATGGATTTAGAATGGGATCATCTCTGGACTAAGATTTGGCATATTGCTGGCAGGGAGCAACAGGTCGAAGAGCCTGGTGATTTTATTGTCCATGATTTCATGAGGGAGTCTGTAATTATCGTAAAGCAAAATGATGGTTCCCTAAAAGGTTTTTATAACAGTTGCGGACATCGGGCCGCGAGGCTGGTTTGGGATAATAGTAGCCTTGATAGTTTTTTTTGTCCTTACCATGGATGGAAATGGGGCTTAGACGGAATCTTGGAAGATTGTCCTGACAGAGATGATTATCCGCAGGGAGATCCAGTTGGGAAATTAAAACTCAAAGAAGTAAGAGTAGACACCTGGGCTGGCTTAGTCTGGTATACAATGGACAATGAGGCCCCGCAGCTTGAGAAATATTTGGAGCCATCCGTCGAGCTTTATAAAAATCACCAATTTGAGAAAACAGTCAGGGTGAATTGGTGGCGCACTGCGCTCGACGGCAACTGGAAATTTTGGTCTGATAATTTTAATGAGTCCTATCATACTCGCACAGTTCATCCGCAAGTTCCGCCGATCATTGATCAAGATCATTTTACGTCTCGATACGAGATGTTCCCAATGGGGCATAATCGGATTATCCAGATGGGCAGGCCGTCTTTGCGAGATCGTCTGCCAGATGGAGAGGCTCATCCCTTTGACGATCTTTTGCGTGTTTGGGATATTGACCCCGACGGTTACCCAGATTTTGAGACAAAAGCTTTGCAAGGCTGGTTAGACCTCAAGAAGGCAAAAAAAGAACTTTGGAAAGATAAAGGTTATCTTCATTACGAGTATCTAAACGATGAAGAATTGACGGAGAGTCCTTTTCAGGTAATTTTTCCTAACATAGCGATAGCTCCTGGAGCAGACTCATTCTTGGTTTGGCGATGGGAACCTCACCCGACAGATCCAGAGAAATGCTTTTTTGATCAATGGACCATGGCTTACCCCGTTGAGGGCATGGAAGAATTTGTAAACAGAACAGCAATTAATACCTTAAAACTATCTGAGGCAGAGCTTGATTTTAGGGAATACGATGATGGAAGGGGCATTTCGGATTATTCTGACCAAGTGGTGGCTCAAGACATGCAATTAATAGCGGGCCAGACGCGAGGGTGGCGGTCACAAGGATATCCCGAACCCTATATGGCTGCGCAAGAGACAAGAGTCAGGCGATTTCACGAGATCTTGAATGATTATATCGCTGGACATCCACCAGGACGCGGCTAGGTTATAATACAAAAGATTAAGCCGTTTACTCAAACAGACTTTATCGTAAGGAGGAATTTAGAATGTCAATCGATCGATCCTCTCTCGTAGCAGACAAGCATGAGATAGAAACATTGCAGCGACTTTACGCCAAAGCGACTGATGCTATAGGACTCGGTTCTTCTGAAAAAATTGAGGAGGGCAGGGCGATATATCACCGCATCTACACTGACGACGTTGATATAAGCACGGCGAACACTGGTGCAAAAGTTGAACTCAAAGCCGTGGGGCCGGATGCTTGGGTTGATGTCGTCTACGGGGCGCTCAAAGATTACACGGGAACACAGCACTTAATTGGCACCCAACTTACCGAAGTGAATGGCGATGAGGGTTGCTTGGAAAGTTATTTAAATGCCTGGCATAAAAATCCAGATGAGAGCGTTTACTATTTCCTTGGAACGTATATCTCTAAAGTAAGACGATATGAAGAGGGATGGAAAATTTATCAGATGGTTTTGAGAAGAGATACGAGTGGAATTGTTCAAATGCATTGAACGGCGCTTACCTAGGTTGCAAAAATTTAAAGCTAACTCAATATTTTAGGCCCAGTCCGGCCGCATGGCGTTTTTCGAGACGGAGCACTAATGGTAGTCCGACGAAGTGCGAGAAATCGACTGGTGTCGATGGCTGGAGCTGCGACATTAAACTAGGGAAATCATCTCTGCTTCGAAAGCGGGCTTGTCAGCAGCGACTTTTACCCTTACTTCGCCGTTAAAGCCATTCATCATTAGATCTACAATTTCTGTGGCCATGACACGAGTCGGCATCATCTCGAATTCTGGAGCCTTATATTCTTCCGGAACTATTTGAGTGTCCGTCACACCGGGACAGATCACGTTTACACGAATGTTTGACATTTCGTTAGCTGCCGCGACGGCTCTCGCCATGCCAATCACCGCATATTTTGTAGCCGTATACATTGGATCGACAGGAACGACGCCGAGGCCAGCCGTCGAAGCTGTTACGGTAATGGCTCCACCTTGCTTTTCCATTTTTGGTAAAAAAGTTTTTAGCCCGTGAAAGACTCCGTCCAAATTTACTCCCACTATACGTCTATACTGATCTAAAGAAAGATCCTCGATGGGAAGAAAAGGGGAGCCAGTCGGCACGCTCATGATTCCTGCATTAAGATGGACAAAGCTAGGCGGTCCCAGATTTTGAATGCAAACTTGGGCGGCTTTTTCGACACTAGAAAGATCAGCCACATCGCAAAAGATAAATTCCCCAGATAATTTCTTGGAGAGCTCTATTCCTGCTTTTTCGTTTACGTCGCATATGGCGACGCGAATGCCTGCCTCAGAAAGCTCCTCGGCCACACTGGCTCCAATGCCTGTCGATCCGCCAGTAATCAATGCTATTTTCTTTTTCATAATAGCCCTCCGTGCTGTTAGTTCAATGCCGGGTTCAACTGCCCCAAATATATAAAATTTTATTGCTGTTTCATTATTTCTTTTTCTGGGCTGCTTACTCTTGGATTTTGAGCTCTATTTAAACCACCAGAGCATCCAGAGTTAATCGCCATTGCTTTACTAATATTATTCCTATGCCGTTTTCAAAATCAGATCACTTGCTCGCCAGCCAACTGCCATTGCGGGACCATTCGTGTTTCCCGAAATCAAAGCAGGCATGATCGAACAATCTGCGACCCGCAGCCCTCTGACTCCTCGTACCTGAAGTTGATTGTCAACAACGCTTTTAGGATCTCTACCCATTCGGCATGTGCCTGTTGCATGCAAGCCACTGGTTGAAAGGCGCAACACTGCATCTAATATTTCAGAATCGGTTTGGCATTGATCTCCCGGAATGAGTTCCTCCCCAAAATATTCGGAAATAGCCTCTTGCTTTACAAAGCGTCGCATTGTTCTTACCATTTCAACCATCGCTTCCTTGTCGTAAGCTGTTTTTAACCAGTTGGGTGAAATCGCAGGAGCTTCCCTCGGATCTTTACTTTGGATGCGGACCTCCCCTTCACTTGTAAGATTGAGCAATTGGCCATATATCGTTATCCCCGGTGCCGAATCTGTATGGCTTAGCTGCACAGGGAAATTATCACTCGATCTAGATCGCGCGTAACTGAATGCTCCAAGATATAGCTGAGTGTCTGGTCTGTTTGCCCCTGGCATGGACCGAACAAAGGCGCCGATTTCGAATGGACCGGTTGCCAAGGGGCCTTTCCTTGAGAAATAATATTGCAGGAGGCTCCTGACCAAACCTAGGCCTCTAAAGCGATGATTGAGCCCTCGTGTTTTTTTTAATTTATGGGGCATTGAAAAACCGAGGTGTTCTCGCATTCTTTTCCCTACATCTGGACTCTCTTGAACGATTCCTATCTCAAGAGAATCCAACAATTCTTTTGGCCCGATACCAGATAGTTGAAGAATTTTTGGTGACAGAAGAGCACCAGCGCTCAGGATTATTTCTTTTTTGCACGTAAAGACAATTTCTTTTTCACCTTTAGAACATTCTATTCCAGCGGCTGTTCTATCTTTAAAAACAACTTTGTTCGCGTGAATCTCAGTGATTACCGTCAAGTTAGGCCTGTTCATAATAGGATGGAGAAAAACTTTTGCGGCACTCATTCGACGACCGTTTTTTATTGTGTGGTTGTAGTAGCCAATTCCCTCCAGGCTGGGATGATTTAGATCTTCTTTTGCTTCTAGGCCGAACTCTTCACCAGCCTTAATCATCCTCTCTGCCAAGGGGTATCGAAACTTTCCTGAGGAGATCGGTAAAGGGCCATGTCCCCCTCTGTGCCCATTCGATCCCAGCTCATGCTGTTCCATTTCGCAATATACTCTTTTCATCTCTTCCCAACCCCAACCAGGACCTCCAAGGGTATTCCACTCCTCATAGTCTTGAGCATGACCTCGCGAATAAATCATGCCGTTTATTGAGCTCGATCCACCAAGCCCCTTGCCTCGGATCCAGATTTCTTTTGAGGGAAGGTCGGGGCGTCGTTTTTGAATGATAGGAAAAGTCCAGGTGTAAGTCGGATGCTTGACAAGTTTGGAGATGCCTTTTGGAATTGTTATGTAGGGGTGGTTATCAACTCGCCCTGCTTCAAGCAGTAATACTTCATTTTTCGGATCAGCCGAAATCCGATTGGCAATAACCGAGCCTGATGAGCCGGCTCCCACAATAATGTAATCATATGACTTCTGCATGAATCTATTTAGCTCAATTAGGGCCTTACTTACCACAAAAAAACTGAAGCTGAATTAGTAAGAAAAGCTATATATGGTTTTTACCCATCTGATTATCTCTCAAAAAAGGCCCTTGATACGTGCCCTATTCAAGTTCTTGCACGCAAAAAGTGCATTGCCAATCGAATCGAGTCTACGCTGGCATCCTTAAACTTTTTGAGATTCTCGATTATAGCCTAAGTCGACCCGTCTCCCTCTTGCAAATGGAACTTCTTAGAGACTTTTTGCAAGATATTCTTTTTTGAGAGAGAAATTGGCACGGATCCTGCGTCTGGGGGGGTAGACCTCAGCTTTTATGGAATTCTCTAAACGGGCTGATAGGTAGAAAAATCAAGACATTAAACGGGAGGAAGAAAATGTCAGTTAGACCAAGGGGAGTTTTAAAAGCTCGGTGTAAGACCGCAGCTAAATTATTCGGATTAGCCTGGGTTATATTTTCTATGCCAGTGTTTGGAGAGGAGGCGGTTGACTCTGGCGAAAATATTGAAGAAGTAGTTGTCACAGCAAAACGAGATTACTTTTCTATTTTACCAAACCAGGCTTCAGATAGTTCTTTTGGATTGGACATGAGTCTTGTTGATACGCCGCGTTCAGTATCGGAAGTCAGAGAAGACCTGATACAAAAATTTGCGTTGCGTAGTGTAGATGATCTAGTCCGATTGACGCCTGGAGCTTTTACCAGTTCCTTTTTTGGTATCCGAGGAGCCATGGATATCCGCGGTGAGCCAGCTGATAACTACTTCAGAGGGTTTCGTCGAATAGCTAACCCAGGAGCCTTTAACACAATCGTGCGTGGCGCCGAGCGATTAGAAATTTTAAGGGGCCCGGTATCCCCTCTCTACGGAACCGGGTCGATTGGTGGACAGTTAAACTATATTCCGAAATCTTCCAAGAGCGACGGCTCTAAATATATCAGCGGTCCAAGTGGAGACCTCGGTGTTACCGTGGGGTCCTATAGCCAGCAGATCGTTTTCGGTGAGTTTGGCATGCCATTCACCGTTGGTGAGAGTCAAGGGGGTCTTCAAATATTCGCGGAGGTGGAAGACTCTGGATCTTTTTACGATTTGTATGAGCCAAGTAGCGAGCTTTTGCAGGTGGCCTTCGACATCGATGTCAGTGACAGCACGACCCTAGAGTTCGGATTACAATACCAGTCGAGCGACAGCATTCAAGTTCCCGGATGGACTCGGGTGACTCAGGAGTTGGTAGATAATGGGACCGTCATCACGGGCGCGCCGCCAGTGAGAAACAGAAACGGGGGGGTTGATTTAAGGCCCAATGAATCTGGGTTCATCTCTTCTTTTGCGGCTACATCAATCAATAACTCATTCTCAGGTGTTGGAACTTTTTGCATTCCCTTTATTGGCTTCAACCGAGCTACATATAATGGCCAGGAACTTACTTGTTTGGGTGGTAATAGTACCCCGTGGATCTCTCCTCTGACTAACGTTGGCACCGCGCAGATTAGTCATGATGTCACCTTTATCGATCCCCAAGATTATGCTGATACAGATGTATATACGGTTTATTTTGACGTTACGCACACCTTTTCAAATGATGTGACATGGAAGAACCAGCTCTTCTTCGATTACATGGATCACACAAAGTATCAGAGTTGGGGTTTCACAGCGCTGTATCCTGACGCCACGGTGTTTGAGCTCCGAAGTAGCCTTATCTTTGAATACGAGAGCGACGGGATTCTAGCTGAAAATATTGTTGGATTAAGTTACCGTCGTGAGGACCTTGATAAAAAACACGCGTTTTTCGACGAAACCTTCGACTTCAGAGACATGATTGTCGGCCCGACCCCGGACGATAGGATAGCACCGGCTGTGGAGAATCCACTTGCAGGCGTGGTTTACAATACTGATGAAGCAGGAAACAACACAGGTGTTGCCTCGGGTGATCCAGGACGGAACTTTAATCAAGAAGAGATTTCCGTGGCTGACACGGTTGGCGTATTTTTCATGTCTAATATCGAGATCGAAGATGTGACTATTCTATTAGGCGCCCGGTACGACAAGTTTGACGTGGAAGCTGAGGACATTGCTGTAACTCTGCTGAACAATCCGTGGAGCGATCTAGGAAAGGTATCTGACAGCGTTGGAGAGTGGAGCTACAACGTTTCCCTTTCTTATCGAAGTGAGTCAGGATTCGTCCCCTATGCAACCTATGCGGTTGCTAACTCCCTCAATGCAAATCAGTTAGGCGGTGTCATACCCGCGTCAGTTCCCACAGACGAGTATCTCGCCGAATCTGAACTGGCAGAGATCGGGTTCAAATTTCTTGGCTTTGACGATCGCATATATGCGGCGCTCACTTATTATGACCAAGAGAAAACCGAGCGATCCGGACAGCTTTCCTCGGTTACGCAAACGTTTTCCAAGGGGGTTGAATTCGAGTTAAGAGCTCTGATTACTGATCAACTTTCGATCATTGCGACTGCCACTCACTCGGAAATTGACGAAATAGGCAACATCTTTACTGTCATTAATGGCGCCGACTTTGCAGCCCAGAATGGGCTTACGCCCGATCAGGTATACGGCGGTAGGATTTCGGCCGACCGTGACACTCTTACCGGTCCAGGCGCAAAACTCGAGCGTGGCGGTCTTCCCGACAATATAGTCAGCCTTTATGGGACTTGGACTCAAGAGCTTTTCGGAGGAGAGGTCAATGCCTCGCTCGGTTTTACTTGGGTAGAGGAAACTCATATGGATGCGATGAGATCAGTATTGCTTCCAGATTATGTGGTTTGGACTGGCTCGGTCGGTTACATAAATGATCGTTTTTCAGCACTCCTCCAGGCAAATAATCTGACCGACGAGGAATATTATACGTCGGCTGATTTGTTTGAGTCGGTGGTGGTGAAACCGTCTGAAGGCCCTACCGTATCGCTTACCTTGCGGTACGCTTTTGGTGACTGACCCCTGACCATGTTATAGCCCAGGGCCTTTACTTCTTGGGCTATAACATAATTTTATGCATAAATGATCCTAATCCTGAAAGCCTAAAAAAGTAACGGCTTCCTCAAGAGTCTTACGCTCAGACACAACAGCGTTTGCAGGGAAACTGTGGTCGGGCCAGCCTAATGCCACCGCCTTCATGATCACCTGGTCTTCTGCAATCTTTGCGTGCTCTCTGACTACTGGAGATTGCATGATGCCTTGGCTATTTATAACCGCGCCTAAGCCACGCGACCAAGCGGCGTTTACAAGCGCTGTGGTCACCGCGCCGCAATCAAACGCCGTGTCATCGCTGTCCGCTAGCACACGATCATAGGTGATAATGACACACACAGGAGCATCAAATTGTCGGAATCCTCTCAGGACCCAGTCTTGGCGACCCTCTTTGTCCTCCCGTGCTATGCCCATGGCACTAAACAGTTGCTTTGCGACACCGACTTGTCGATTGCGATGCTCTCCAGCAAAGGGTTCGCCAATCCGAAATTCACGGGAATGGGGCACACCTGCAAGATTACGTTCGGTGTTGCCTGCTCGAATAAGATCCAAGGTTTTGCCGGTGACGACTGTAAAATTCCATGGTTGAGTGTTCATTGAGGAGGGCGAACGCATCGCAAGCTTTAACACCTCTTTTATTAGTTCTTTCGGTACTGGGTCACTTTTATAACCTCTTATACTTCGGCGACCGAGAACAACATCATCGAACTGCACTTTGGAACCTCGTAAACTGTAAACATCGGAATCTTACGCTATTTTGTGTTTAATCTCCTTAAATGAATGTTAAGTGAGGATTAGTAAATAAATTAAGTTTAGGATTTTTCGCCTGGATTTAGGCAGAACTTAGGAACTTGAAAACCGGTAGACCGGACTTGCCATTAAAATCAAAAATATAAGATCATCTATTTCAAAGTGTTTCTGCTATACATTGGCAAACTCGAACTCCGGAGATCAAACAGATGAAGAAAATTTTTGGAATTATCGCTGGAATACTAATAGCTTTGACGCTTTCTGCAGCCTGGATTGTAAAGCCTGGGTCTTTCGCGCCTCTAGCCGGATGCGAAAACAATGAGGAGCTTTACGTTTATTGCGATTTTATTAACCCAGAGGATTTAGCTCTTACCCCAGACAACACTTTTTTAATTGTTGCCGAGTTTGGTGGAATGGCTCCACTAGTTGAGATGAGGCCAGGCAAGTTAAGCTTCTTTAACATCAGAGAAAAAACTAAAGATCCAGCGAATATTTTATTTGGAACCAGAGAGTGGGGTTCCTCTGATTGCGATAGAGATGTAAACACCCCATTCGGTCCCCACGGTCTTGACTTAGTTAAAAGACAAGATGGCAGGCTTCAACTTGCGGTGGTCAGCCACTATCCGACAGAGACCGTAGAGATGTTTGAGTTGAAGGAAAACAACGGCTGGATATTGGAGTGGAAAGGATGTGTAGATGTCGACGGCCAATATTATTTTAATGATGTTTCATTGGATAAGAGTGGAAATTTTTACGCGACTCATATGTTTAATGCAGAGTTTTCTTTAGCAAGATTGATATGGAATGCTTTCTCAAAGTCAGACACGGGTGTGGTTGTCAAATGGAACAAAGGTGAGAACTTTGAGGAGCTCGACTACACCGCTGGATCCTTTCCTAATGGCATTGCACTTGACCAAAAAAATGGGCATCTAATCGTGAATTATAACTTGGGTGATCAGACCATTCTATTCGACCTCGACTCGGAGAAGCTTTTGGGGGTGTATCAGCATAACTCCCCTGATAATGTAATTATAAAAGATGGGTCTGCGTGGGTGACCAACCATGACCACTCAATTGGCGATCCTTTGAAGTGTGGGACAAATGTCAACTGCCCTCTTCCTTTTTCAGTTAATCAACTATCTCTGGAGGACCTCTCATTGATCTCATCCTATAACTTCAAGAGCAAGAACATGGGGGTTGGAACAGTTGGTTTGCCTCATAATGGGTCGATATGGATCGGATCATATCACTCAAACAGGTTAGCGGAGGCCCGTTTATCCGTTGGTGAATAATGTTTATAGTGTCTGCATATCAAAGATTTTGTGCGGGGGCTCTGAAATTTTTTACCGATTGTGCCTATTGACCGCTGTTTAAATACCAGCCTCTGAGAATCGTAGCTATTATATTTTTTAAACCATTGCACCTGTGTTAGCTTAATTGGACGATGTCCGGTTTTGGTATTTTTCTTAAGTGGGCGTTACGGCGCGTGTAAATGCCAGGTGTTTCTTTATCCTAGTTTACTTTGGAATCTTCTTAGATTGGGAGATGAGTTTTTGGACCGAGCGCCAACAAATCGTAATGGATAAAATCTAAATCGCGCGACCGTGGTGGCCAGAGGTGGAATCGAACCACCGACACGGGGATTTTCAGTCCCCTGCTCTACCAACTGAGCTATCTGGCCTTTTTCCCACCTCGTTAAGCACTGCAGGTGCCCGTGATTAAAACGGAACCATTAGGTCTAGTCAAGGAATCGGTTGTTTAACTTACGTAATTACAAATCACTCTCGGGAACGAATCCCTCTGCCCTGTCGGTAGGGAGTCCCTCCAGATAAAGTGCCCTCTGGGAGTTTATATACTTCCTCGCATCTTTCTCTCTGAGGTTAAGATGCTTTTCGTTGATGAGCATTATTTGTAATTTTTGCCATTCTTCCCAAGCCTGCCTTGACACGTTCTCGAAGATGTCTTCTCCCATTGCTCCAGGGAGAGGAGGGGTCTCAAGGCCTGGCATTTCTTTTTTGAAACGCCTACAAAAGACCATTCTAGTCATACACTTCTTTCCTTTTTTTTTGAAGCAGGCAAATAATATCTAAGTTAATGGCCTCTCAAAAACAGGTTCCTTACGCCGAATATTTTTTCATAAGATTTTCTGTCGCACGAGGAATTCCAATCTTCGCTAAACCTTTCGCGCCCACCCAGCGATACATGGTATTTGCTTTATTTTCTATTTTCGTTTCCTCGGTCTTTATTTTAACTGGGGTTATATCTAAGTGGAAGTGACTAAAGGTATGCCTGTAAGTTGGGAGGAGTTCGTATTGCTTTTGGTTTAACTGCATTTCAGTGAGTTTAGTCTCCAAATCCTCTGGGTCACATTCTGGGAAGGTCCAAAGCCCGCCCCAAAGACCGTCGGGTTTTCTTTTTTCCAATAAGAATCCTGTGGAACAGCAGATCAAAATCATCGATTTTTGTTTCACGGGTAGCTTTTTTTTGGGTTTGCTTCCCGGACATTTTTCTACGATATCTTGGGAGAGTGCTTTACAGTCGTTTTTGAAAGGGCAACCAAGGCAATTTGGTTTAGCGCGAGTACATAATGTTGCACCGAAGTCCATAATGGCCTGAGTGTAATCAGAAATTCTTGAGTCTGGTGTAAACTTTTGGGCGAGCTCCCACAAAGCGGATTCCTGTTTTTTCGCTCCCGGCCAAGCTGTAAGGCCAAAGAGCCTGCTTAAAACCCGTTTTACATTTCCGTCAAGAATTGTTGCTTTTTTCCCCATGCTGAGCGCTATGATGGCGCCGGCAGTAGACCTCCCTATGCCAGGGAGAGATTCAAGCTCTGCAATGTTTGTCGGAAACGAGCCCCCAAACTTGTTAGTAACTATCTTGGCGGTTTTGTGCAAATTTCTTGCGCGAGCATAATAACCTAGCCCGCTCCAAAGATGTAATACTTCGTCAATTGGGGCCTTAGCCAAATCTGCTACGGTGTCGAAACGAGCTGTGAACTTTTCAAAAAAAGGGAGTGCGGTTTTTACCTGGGTTTGCTGGAGCATAATCTCTGATATCCACACCCGGTAGGCAGTCTTATTTGTTTGCCAAGGCAGGTCTTTTCTCCCCGAGGCATCAAACCATCTTAATAATTTTTCAGAAAAATTCTTCATATTGGTTCAACTGTTAAGTGCAGAATTCATAGAGCAGATGGATTCTCTTCGCCAAAACCTTTAGATTAATCTCAATGCACTCAACTACTTTTCTTATTTTATCTGTTAATCTTCTACTTAAAAAAAAAAGGACGCAACATGGACGAAATCGGTACGGCAGAAAATCCTTTGAGGGTTGCGATTATTGGTTCTGGGCCTGCTGGCTTTTATACCGTCAGCAACTTTCAGAAAAATAAAGAACTCGTAGTGGAGTTTGATATGTACGACCGTTTGCCGACGCCTTTTGGCCTGGTCAGGGCTGGGGTAGCACCGGATCACCAAAAAGATAAATCAGTCCAAAAAGCATACGATAAAAGCGCTCAATTGCCGAACTTTCGTTTTTTTGGGAATGTTGAGTACGGTTCTGATGTTACTTTGGACGACTTAAGGAAGCATTACCATCAGGTAATGTTTTCAACTGGAGCACCCTTTGATAGAAATTTAGGCGTCCCGGGAGAGGACTTAGACGGTTGTTTTTCTGCCACTGAGTTTGTCGCTTGGTACAACGGACATCCCGATTTTGCAGAGCGGAAATTTGATTTATCACAAGAAAATGTGGTGATTGTCGGAGTCGGCAATGTTGCGATGGATGTGGCTAGGATGCTGTGTAAGACATATGAGGAGCTTTCTGTGACCGATGTCGCGGATCATGCCCTCGAAGCGCTCAAGAACAGCAAGGTTAAAAATGTGTATATCCTCGGGCGGCGAGGCCCCGCGCAAGCAGCTTTCACTCCGCCTGAAATAAAAGAATTGGGAGAATTTGAGGACGCTGATGTCACCGTGCCATATGAGGAAGCAAAGGTTGATGCGGCAAGCCTAGCTCTGATTGAAAATGACAAAAATGCGTTAAAAAATATTAACTTTATTTCGGAATATGCTGAACGTGCTATTGAAGGGAAATCTAGACTCTTGACGATACGATTCCTTGTTTCGCCCGTGGAAGTTTTAGGGGCAGATGGAAAAGTGAAGTCTGTAAAAGTCGTCAAAAATAAATTAGTAGAAAATCAAGATGGAACAGTTAGGCCAGTTGCATCTGAGGAAACCGAGAATATTCCCGCCGGTTTAATTTTTAGAAGTGTCGGCTACAAAGGTAAACCCTTGCCTGATATTCCCTATGATGAAAACTCCGGCACAATAATGAATGCGTCGGGCAGAGTCGTGGAGTCAGATGGCGCTCCAGTGTGTGGCTTGTACACTGCGGGCTGGATAAAAAGAGGACCTAGCGGAGTGATAGGAACAAACAAGACTTGCGCGCAAGAGACTGTTGCAAGGATGATTGAAGACATAGGGTTGGGGAAGGTTAATATTCCTGAGGATCCCTCTATTAAGGGAGTAGAGGATCTAATTAACGGAATAGATAGCGCAGTCGTGACCTACCCGGAGTGGGAAAATATAGACCGGTTAGAATTGCAAAAGGGAGAGGCTCAAGGCCGGCCCAGGGTGAAGTACACCGACGTTAATGAAATGGTCCGCGTTGCTAAAAATTAAAACCAATCGGGTCTAAATCTTTCGCTCCTGCTCTTTCCAATACTTGTCCCGCAGAATTCGCTTTAAGAGTTTGCCTGTTGGGTGTCTCGGTAGCTCTGGCTCAAAATCTATTGATTTTGGGACTTTAAAGCCGGCCAAGTGCTCTCGACAGTATGCTATAAATTCGGCTGCGAGACTCTCGTCGGCAGAGACTCCCTCAACGAGCTGGATTGCGGCTTTTACCTCTTCTCCGTATTCTTCATTTGGTATTCCAAAAACGGCAGCATCTAAAACGGATTCATGGTTTATCAGGACGCCTTCAATTTCTGCTGGATAGA
>JAYYDI010000179.1:0-3821 GCA_036161055.1 Pseudomonadota bacterium | reverse complement strand
GACTTTCAAAAAAAATGGGAGAGATAAATCCAAAGAGGCTTAAATATTCGTAAAAGCATTCGATGTAGCCGTTTGAATTTTAAAATAGTAACATTTACATCCTTTTCGAGGATTTAATTTTGAGTAGCGATATAATCGCTTCGCCGGTTCTTACACCAGGAGTCAGTTTAGACTCCTATATCCGGGCAGTTAGTGCGATACCCGTGCTGAGTGCAGACAGGGAGAAAGAACTAGCGAGGCAATTTGTAACCGAGGAAAACCTGGATTCTGCAAGGCAGTTAGTTCTGGCCAACCTCCGTTTCGTTGTTTATGTAGCCAGATCATATTCTGGGTATGGTCTTTCTCAATCTGACTTAATTCAGGAAGGCAATCTTGGGTTAATGAAGGCAATAAAAAGGTTCGACCCAGATTACGGGGTCAGATTAGTTTCATTTGCCGTTCATTGGATCAAAGCGGAAATCCATGAATTTATACTTCGAAATTGGCGTATCGTTAAGGTTGCGACAACAAAGCCGCAAAGAAAGTTATTTTTTAATCTCAGAAGCAAGAAAAAAACGTTAGGGTCTTTTACCGAAACGGAAGTTTTACAAGTCGCTGAGGACCTCGGTGTGGCTGCTTCGGATGTTCGCCAGATGGAAGCCCGACTCCAAAGTAACGACGAGACTTTCGATTCTGAAGAAGAAGCATTTGGTGCAAACCAATTCTTAGAGAATTCGGTTGGCGACCCTGCCAAAATTATCGAAAACAACGATCTCAAAGAAGCTCAACAACAGAAGTTTGTTTTGGCTTTCTCGAAACTAGACAAAAGATTGCAGGAGATTATTCAGAAGAGATGGCTAGATGAACCGAAGTCGACACTCGCAAATCTCTCCAAAGAGTTTGGCGTTTCCGCAGAGCGTATAAGACAGTTGGAGCAAATAGCGTTAAAGAAATTGAAGCAAGACGTTTGACTTGAAGCTTTTAAGTCCCAGAATTCTGATGTTACTTAATATCTCCTTGGGAGCACTCGCGGTGGTTCTAGGAGCTCTGGGGAACCATCTTTCGCTCCAAAATATCGATTCTAAAAGTATAACCAGCTTTGAGATCGCCCAGAGATACCATATGTTTCACGTGCTTGTAGGCCTAATCGAGGGTTTGATGATCGATCTCGGTAATAAAGCACTTTTCATTAAAACTAGCATGTGCTTTTTTATATTAGGAGTTTTTTTCTTTTGCGGGAGTCTCTACACTTCCTTCTTTTTTCGTGTCGATTCTTTAAATTTTCTAAATCCAATAGGAGGTTTTTTCTTTTTGATTGGTTGGGTTACTCTTTTCTCGGCGTTTGCTATTAGAGAGAAAATTGTCTGAGCGACGAAGCATTAGGTCCTTTGTAAGAAGGCAAGGGAGAATAACAGCGGGTCAAAAAAGATCTATCCGAGAAAATTGGTCTGATTACGTCTTGAACTTGGCAGACGGTTGGTCGGCTATAGAGGAGACTCTAAATTTATCTTGTCCAATCATTCTAGAAATAGGCTTTGGGATGGGGGTATCCCTTCATAATCAGGCCCAATCTGACCCACACTCCAATTATATAGGCATAGAAGTCTATTTGCCTGGTCTGGGGAATCTCATTGGGTTACTCCAAAAAAGTCAGTTGAAAAACGTAAGGTTATTTTGTGAGGATGCTGTCGAAGTTCTTCGTCATGTGATTAAGGACAAATCCCTTTACAAAGTACAACTTTTTTTCCCCGACCCTTGGCCAAAGAAAAAGCATCTTAAGAGAAGATTAATAAACGAGAATTTTATCGACCTGATTAGCAAAAAGTTAAAGAGAAACGGAGAGTTCGTCTTAGCGACTGATTCTCACTCATATTTTTGTTATGCCTTGGATCTTTTTTCATCACGCTCTGATTTTAATAGAATGGATTCTCAAGAAAGAGAAGTTACAAAATATGAAAAAAGGGCTTTGACACTAGGCAATGAAGTACATGATGTTACGTATAAATTAAGCCAGCAAAACTAATTCGTTCAGAAACAAACTTCCTCTTTCGGTTGGGATAATCCTGTCTCCCTCAACCACTATAAGGTCTTTACCGAGTGCTGCTGACAAGAATGGTCCAAGGTTTGATCGATTTTGATGGCATCTCTGCTCAAAAAGTGAAAGATCAAAACCATTGGTAAGTCTTAAAGCATTCATTAGAAATTCAGTGATTAGCTCTTCTGAGTTTACTTTTCTGATAAGAGACTGGCGATCTTTCAAGTAATCTCTCGGGTTCCTAGTTTTTTTTGTTCGTTTTACTTCATAAGCCGTAGTAAGTTTTCCATGAGCTCCGGCTCCGATACCTAAATAATCTCCAAATTCCCAGTAGTTTGTATTGTGTTTTGATTGTTTTCCTTCCTTTGCATATGCAGATATTTCATACTGAGCGTAACCAGCGGCTGCGAGCTTCTCTTTTCCGGCTTCGAACATTCGCTCTTTCTTTATGTCTGACGGGACTTTCGGTGGATTTTTAAAGAAGCGTGTATTCGGCTCGATTGTTAGCTCGTACCAAGATATGTGCTCCGGATCTAAAGCGATAACTTTATCTAGATCGTCGATTGCTTCGGAGGCGGTTTGGTCCGGCAGCCCATACATTATGTCAATGTTAATGTTTTCAAAACAGGCTTTCCTTGCTAAATCAAAGGCGTTTTTGATGTCCGATGAGTTATGAATTCTTCCGATCTTTTTTAGTGCCCGTTCGTTGAAAGTTTGTGCGCCTATGCTTAACCTGTTAATCCCAAGAAAATTATAATCTCGAAAATTTGAGAATTCGCTGCTTCCAGGATTTGCTTCTATCGTTATTTCTGTGTTAGAAAAATCAAAGTTGCTCTCTACGGATTTAAAAAGAGCGTTTAGCTCTGCCCCCGGGATAAGACTGGGAGTACCCCCTCCCAAAAAAAGTGAAACTAGCTCATCACGTTGTTCATTGACTACCTCAGATATCAGATCGCTTTCTAAAGCTGAAACGTACTCTGAGATCGAAGTATCGCTCTGGATCTCTAGCGAGTTAAAATCGCAGTACGGACATTTTTTTATGCACCATGGAAAATGGATGTAAAGGCTAAGAGGAATACTTTCCATTGATTTCTCTTATGAGCGCTTCGAAGGCCTTGGCTCTATGGCTCAGTTTATTCTTCTTTCGTCTATCTAATTCAGCGGCAGTGCATCCCAACTCTCTTAGAAAAAAAATAGGGTCATACCCGAAGCCTTGGTCGCCTTTCGGTTCCCTGGCGATGTCCCCATACCATCTTCCTTCTACCACTATCGGAGCTGGATCCATCGGAGATCTAATCGCGATTAGAGTGCAAATGAAGAACGCGGTTCTATTTTTCGTCTCTTGCATTTCTCCAAGTAGCTTAGTCATATTTTTTTGGTCAGATTCCCCAGGTCCCGCATAATTAGCAGAGTTCACTCCCGGCAGACCGTTAAGCGCTTCTACACAAAGCCCTGAATCGTCTGCCATGGCTGGCAACCCCGTTGAAGCGGACGCATTTCTCGCTTTAATCAGCGCATTTTCAAGAAATGTTGAAGCCGTCTCTTCCGGAGGGACAATGCCCCATTCCCCTTGACTCTTAATTTGAAATCGATTCCTTAGTAAATCCCTAATTTCTCTGATTTTTCCCGAATTTGAGCTCGCAAAAACAAATTCCATCAGTCGTACCTTCGGGCGAATTTAATTGGAATTTTTTGTTGGTTGGGCAACGTTATCTCGAGATTGAAAGATATAAAGTCATCTTCGTTTGCCTCTATGGCGCCAAGGTAAAAAACTTCGCCTTTCTCTAAAATTTTCTTGAAGTTAATT
>JAYYDI010000178.1:0-4186 GCA_036161055.1 Pseudomonadota bacterium | reverse complement strand
ATGAAAAAATTTTCAGAATCGAGTCGGTATGCAGGTCGATAGAGAAGGCTTGCAATGCGTCTGATCATAAAGCTATAAAAGGAATCGTCGAGGGGTTTATCGACGGTTTTGAAATGGAAGGTGCTTAAGTGGATCCAAAGTGGTGAAATTTACGAAAGTGATATTTAGAGAGTTATTGATCAATTAGGAGCGGGATTAAGTTGCTGATAAAAACATCGGACTTTGTGCCGCAATTAAATTACCTTAGAGCAATCAAAATTTGAAACTTATTCCTATCATTCTTTGCGGGGGTTCTGGCACTCGTCTTTGGCCGTTATCTCGAGATACTTTCCCCAAGCAGTTCATAAATCTCAATGGTCCAAGGTCACCGCTACAGGAGACTATAAAGCGTTGCGGTTTGATAAAAGGGATTTCGCCTCCCGTCCTGGTTTGTGGCGAAGAGCACCGTTTTCTTGTTGCCGAGCAGCTTAGGAGTACAGGAATAGATTCGTTTACGGTTTTGCTGGAGCCGGTAGCGAAAAATACTGCACCGGCATTAGCTTACGCAGCAAATTATATATTGAAAAAGGAAAATGCAAATCTTCTTGTTCTTCCATCTGATCATTTCATTGGCAATGATGATTCATTTTTGGAGGCCGTGCAAAAGGCAGTCGCTTATTCAGAAAATCAATTCTTAGTTACTTTTGGTATCGAGCCTGTTCGCGCCGAAACAGCTTATGGGTATATACGAAAGGGAAAATCAAAAGGAGACGATGTTTGTTTGGTAGAGGAGTTTGTTGAAAAACCCCCTAGAGAACTTGCGCAGGAATATGTAGATTCAGGCAGCTATCTATGGAATAGCGGAATGTTTGTTTTTCAAGCAAGTTCCTACCTCAATGAACTGAGCAGAAAGCGTCCTGATACATATCAAAAAATCGCCGACTTAATGGCTACATTGGAAGACGAAAAGGACTTTGTTCGAATAAGTAAAGCTAGTTACGAACAGATTGACAGTGAATCTGTTGATTATGCGGTAATGGAGTGTGCTAAAAATGCTGTCGTAGTTTCGCTTGATGCAAATTGGAGTGATCTGGGCTCTTGGGATGCCATGCATGCTGCTAGCGTAAAAGACTTGGATAATAACTCGGTTGTGGGAGACGTGTTTCTTAAGGATACTGGAAATAGCCTAATAAGAGCTGAGAGTAGGCTTGTGGTTGCGCTCGGTTTAGATAATCTTATGGTCGTTGAGACACCTGATGCTGTCATGATAGCTCCGATGCCGCAAGCGCAGAATATAAAGAGCTTGGTGTCAGATCTAAAAAAAATAGGACGGACAGAGGCCTCGATACATCAGAAAGTTTTTCGTCCCTGGGGTTATTATGAGAACCTCAAGGAGGGACCGCTATATAAAGTTAAAAGGATATTAGTGAGGTCGGGAGAGAGTCTATCTCTTCAGTTGCATAATCATCGCTCAGAGCACTGGGTCGTGGTTCGAGGCGTGGCGAGAGTTACTATCGATGAAAATATCTTTGAACTGAAAGAAAATCAATCATGCTTTATCCCTGAGAAAACGCGGCATCGGTTGCAAAACAAAAAACAATTTGACCTTGAAATAATCGAAGTTCAAACGGGTTTTTATTTGGAAGAAGATGATATTTTGAGGTTCGATGACGAGTACGGTCGTTGAAAAACGTTGAAGGTTTCAAATATTTTCTTCATTGAAAACGCGATATAATCAAGAAATTCTTAATGGATAACTTATGCTTACTAAATGTTTGTTTCCTGCAGCTGGATATGGGACTCGGTTCTTGCCAGCTACAAAAGCTATGCCAAAGGAAATGCTTCCCGTCGTTAATAAACCATTGATTCAATATGGAGTAGAAGAAGCTATCGAGGCTGGTTTAACGGATATAGGCTTTATCTCTGGCAGGGGAAAGAGAGCAATTGAAGATCACTTCGACATCTCTTACGAACTCGAACACCAAATAGAAGGAACAGCAAAAGAACATGCGCTGCATGACATTAGAGAAATAATCAACGGTTGTTCCTTTTCCTATACGAGACAGAATCAAATGAAAGGCCTTGGACATGCAATTCTTACTGGAAAGAATTTAATCGGAGATAACCCTTTTTGCGTGGTTTTAGCAGACGATTTCTGCATTGCTCGGCCTGGTGTTTTGAGCCAGATGGTAGGTATATATAGCAGGTATGGTTGCAGCGTCGTCGCGGTACAGGAGGTGCCGAGGAAAGATACAAAAAAATATGGTGTCATTGATGGAGAGGAGATGGAACCCGGAGTTTTCAGGATATCTAGCATGATTGAAAAACCAGAACCGGAGAAAGCGCCAAGTAATCTAGCCATCATTGGCCGGTATATTTTGACCCCAGACATTTTCCCAATTTTAGAAAGACAGGGCCCAGGTGCGGGAGGGGAGATTCAACTAACCGATGCCATCAATACTCATTCTAAAGACAATATGGTGATCGGTTTTAAATTCACTGGCCGAAGGTTTGATTGTGGCACGCTAGATGGTTTTGTTCAGGCAACTAATACTGTGTTCGGAGGGATGAGTTCTTGAGAATAACTATTGTGGGCGCCGGTTATGTAGGGCTCGTAACGGCTGCATGTTTCGCTGAAATGGGAAATAACGTGACGTGCGTAGATATTAATAAAGATAAAGTGGATGAGATCCAAAAAGGCAAGATGCCCATATATGAACCAGACCTCTCGGAATTAGTGAAGGGGAATCTTGCTGCTGGCCGGTTACGTTTTTGTTGTCAATTAGCCGATGTTTTGAGTTCTACCGATATCCTTTTTATAGCAGTCGGCACTCCTGCGAGACCAGATGGTGATGCAGATTTGACCCAATTCTTTGATGTCGCAAAAGTTGTGGGAGAAAATATTGTTGATCCATTAGTAATAGTAAATAAATCTACTGTCCCTGTCGGCACAGCGGAACAAGTAAAAAAAATTATCGACGCAGAAGTAAAAAAAAGAGCTCTTCAGTCAGAGTATCACGTTGTAAGCAATCCAGAGTTCTTGCGAGAAGGAAATGCGGTCCGCGATTTTATGTACCCTGACAGAATAGTGATCGGTGCGGAGAGTGAAAAAAGCCGGCAGATAATGGAGACTCTATATTCACCTTTCCAAAAAAAACTCGATCGTGTTCAGTTTGTGGGTCTCAAAGATGCTGAAATGATTAAATACGCGTCAAATGCAATGCTTGCTATGAAGATTTCTTTCATTAACGAAATCGCAGTTATGAGTGATTATTATGGAGTCGACATAGAGAACGTGCGAAAAGGCATAGGGGCTGATCCTCGAATAGGATCATCCTTTATATATCCTGGCTGCGGCTACGGAGGTTCTTGTTTCCCAAAAGATATCACAGCGATGGAAAAAATGGCAAAAGATGCTGGCTTGGACTCTAATATTTTTGGAGCCGTCTCAAAGAGAAACGAAATTCAGCAAGAACTTCTGCTCCAAAAAATACTTCAATATTTTAATGGGGATATATTAGGAAAAAGGTTTGGGGTCTGGGGTTTGGCTTTTAAGCCGGGCACAGACGATGTTAGGTGTGCGCCGTCGCTTAAACTGATTCGAGGAATTTATCGCGGAGGCGCTACTGCAGTAGCCTATGACCCGAGAGCGGAGAGGAGCGCTGCCCGGGAACTCGCAGATCTCAAAGTAGAATATGCTAGTAATCAATATGGGGCCGTCGAAGGGGTTGATGCTCTGATTGTAGTAACGGAATGGAGAGAGTTCAGACAACCTGACTTTTCCCATTTAAAAGAATCTCTAAAAGAAAAAGTGATTTTTGATGGAAGAAATATTTACGATCCTCATGTTTGCATTGATAACGGGCTCACTTATATTGGAATTGGAAGAAGCTCGGCTCTTTTTCAATAAATCAATCCTGACCTAGAAACAAATTTGTGCGTATTTTGATTTTTGGACCGAATGGTCAGCTCGGTAATAGTCTCAAAGATTTGCAGCCGAAAGGGATGAGGGTCTCTTACGCAGGAAGGTCGGAAGTAGACCTTTCGAATGAAAAAGATCTTGAAGCATACCTAAGATCCTCTCAGCCTCATATAGTTATAAATGCGAGTGCTTATACTTCAGTAGATAGAGCTGAAAGCGAGGTAGCTTTAGCACATGCAATAAACTCTGACGCACCAGCCACTATGGCGAAATATGTGAGGTCAG
>JAYYDI010000177.1:0-2698 GCA_036161055.1 Pseudomonadota bacterium | reverse complement strand
GAAAATCCCGTTTTTATAAGCGCTAAGCAGGATTTCTTTACTTAAAGAGCCTCCGGCTGCTAACAAACCATTGGGCTCCTCAAGTGCTTGGTCCGTTTCAGGAAACTTAATCGCCGACTCGATCAACAGAGGTATTTTAGGCATCGCTTTTAGGTTTACATAGATTCTAAGTCGTCTAGATACTTTTCAGCATCAAGTGCGGCCATACATCCGAAGCCTGCTGAGGTTATTGCTTGACGATAAACTTGATCAGCCACATCCCCTGCTGCAAAGACTCCAGGAACGCTTGTCGCCGTGACGTTCCCGTTTGTGCCAGAGTGGATTTTTATGTAGTTGTTATTCATATCGATCTGGCCCTGAAAGATTTTCGTGTTTGGATCATGCCCTATGGCTATGAAGACCCCATGAACGGCGTCTGTGGTAACTTCTCCGGTCAGGGAACTGCGACGCTTAAGTCCAGTCACTCCGACTTCATCTCCTATTACCTCAACTAACTCGTGATCCCACTGGATTTCAATATTGCTTTTTTCTGACACTCTGTTCTGAAGTATTTTCTCTCCCCTAAATTTATCTCTTCGATGTATCAATATAACTTTGGAGGCAATATTTGATAGATAAAGGGCTTCCTCTAAAGCTGTGTTCCCGCCACCAATGACTGCTACTGTCTGGTTTCTGTAAAAAAAAACCATCGCAAGTCGCGCATGCACTAACACCTCTCCCTTTAAAAGCGGTCTCCGAAGGAAGTCCTAGATATTTAGCCGAGGCCCCAGTTGCTATTATCAGAGCCTTAGTCTCATATACCGATTCGTCACCCCATAATTTAAAGGGTTTGTGTCCGAGATCGACTTTTTTAATATGGTCATGAATGATCTCTGTCTCAAATCTCTCTGCGTGCTTCTGCATCCTGAGCATCAGATCTGGTCCCTGCAAACCATGAGGATCGCCCGGCCAATTGTCTACGTCAGTAGTTGTAGTGAGTTGCCCTCCCGTCTCAATCCCCGTGATTACCACAGGTTCCAAATTAGCTCGTGCAGCGTAAACTGCAGCGGAAAAACCAGCTGGCCCCGAGCCTAAAATCATTAGTTTTTGTTTTTTTGTTTCCATAATTTAATTTCTAGACTTTGAAAATTTTTAGTTGTTTTTTCTAACTCCTTGCTGTTTTACCGCTCTGATAATTTTCAAATCTTTTTGAATTGTGCCAAAGCCTAGTCTGTATACATATCATCTGCCAATCTGAATTCGAAGGCTTTTAGTATATCCGGGACTTCGGATTCTCCCAAGATATAACGCTGTGATATCTTACTTTTTTCAACGGTCTTCAGACTCCCTGTTAGTTCAAGCCAGCCTGATCAGAAACAGAAAAATTGCTTAGCAAAAGAAAATTAAATGTCCGTTTGAGTCTATTCATATAGTATTATTCGAAGTAGTGGTTTTAGCACATTGGGGTTTTTACCGTTGAAAAAGCGAGCCAAAGATCACCATAATAACGATCTTTCTGAGAAACTAGCCACCAAGATTCAAGAAGGCGTTTTTATAGCCTGGGTGGCGCTTGCGGTTTTCCTGTTTTTAGCGCTTGCGTCCTATGAGCCCGAGGACCCTGGTTGGAGTTATCTTGGTACCGGAAATGGCGCTGAGAATATAGTGGGCAAAAGTGGGGCTTGGTTTGCTGATGTATTCCTTTTTTTCTTCGGATACATTGCTTTTGTTTTTCCCGCGATTCTGTCTCTTCAGGCTTTTGAGATTTTTAAAGATCGTAATGTTAAAAGCAACTTTGACGTTACCTTACTCTTATTGAGAATTTTTGGGTTTTGCCTTCTTGTCTGTTCTGCGAGCGGGATTGCTTGTTTACATTTTTATGATTTCGGCTCGGATTACCCAAATGGAAGCGGCGGTGTTATAGGCCTCGAATTAACAAATTTACTGGAACCCATATTTTCTTACGTCGGCGCCACGTTGATTTTTCTTTCTCTATTATTTTTCGGAGTCACAGCGCTTTTCGATCTTTCTTGGCTTGCACTAATGGAGTCTTTGGGGGGCGCCACTATCTCATTCACGTCATCCATCAAAAATCGAACAGTGCGCGCGATAATCTATTTTCAAGAACTATATCAGCTTAAGAAATCTAAAAAGAGACGCAAGCAGATGATCGAGAAACAGGTAGAAATAAACGAGCGAAGGGTTTCGCCGGTTATTGAAACTGTATCGGAAACGAAATTGGAGGAAAGCAAAAGGAGTGCTTTAGAACGACAAGGAAATCTCTTCAAAATCGAGGCGGTTGAGGGTTTGCCAGCTTTACATCTATTAGACGATGAGGAGAGCTCAAGAGGTCGGGGATACTCCGATGAGGATCTGCAAGCGCTTTCAAGACTTCTTGAGCTTAAGCTAAAGGATTATGGTATAGAGGCAGAGGTCTCTTCTGTTTTCCCTGGTCCCGTCATTACAAGATTCGAAATCCAACCAGCAGCCGGTGTTAAAGTTTCGCGTATAACTAGTTTGGCCAAAGATTTAGCAAGATCTTTGGCTGTAATAAGTGTTCGAGTTGTGGAGGTGATTCCAGGCAAGTCAGTTGTAGGGATTGAAATCCCTAACGTCGACAGAGAAACTGTAAAAATGAGTGAAGTCCTAAAATCTGCGGCCTATGATGAATCTCAATCTGTACTATCCCTAGCTCTCGGGCAAGATATTTCTGGGGCACCGG
>JAYYDI010000176.1:0-17897 GCA_036161055.1 Pseudomonadota bacterium | reverse complement strand
GGCTCTGTGCCCATTTGCAAAACAGGCTTCATTCCTGGAAGAATGCCCTCATAGGATTTTAAATTCTTGTGGTCGATATTAAACTCTCTCGGGTCGTGCGAGGTATCTGTGTACCCGAACAGCGCTGGCTCGATATTGATTTTTTTTAGTTCTTTGGCCCAATTTGTATGACGTGCATCGAGTGGGGTGCCGTTGGTTCCTGATCTATGGTTCTGAAGGTACATGCCCGTGTGCAAACAGGCTCGGGACGGCCCACAAGGTACAGCGTTTGCATAATGTTTTTTGAAAACAACACTCTCGTTTGCTAGCGCATCTAGATTAGGCGTTCGTACCCTGTGTCCTAGCAGTGACAAGCAATCGCCTCTCCACTGATCTGCCGTAATGAATAGAATATTTCTCATGTTTTTGCCTTTAGCCGTTGCCATCTCAATTTAAAAGTTAAGTTGTCCTTGGTCAATCTGAAGTATTATCGTGCTAACATTCGGCGCTCCAGTCACCTTGGTATCTCAATTGATCTCTGTTTCCTGGCCTTTTCACCCTAAAAAGTTTCCGTTTTTTTACGGTTGGGTGATTTGGGTATTCTCTGCACTTGGGTTTCTTCTAAGTGTTCCCGGTCAAACAATGGGAATGGCTGTTTTTACTGACCATTTTATCGAGGTGTTTTCTCTCTCTCGGACTGAGCTTTCAATGGCTTATCTTTTTGGAACTATCGGATCAGCTTTTTTTCTTACTAGAGCAGGCCGTTGGTTTGATGTTTACGGCGGTCGAATCATGGTTCCGCTTTCTGCTTTTTTTTTAGGCCTGATGGTTCTTTACTTCAGTTTTGCAGACAAATTTATCCTTTGGATGGATGGGCCCTCTTGGATAACTTTTTTAGTGGTAGTGGCCGGGTTTTTCGGAGTTAGATTTTTTGGCCAGGGGGTCTTGACTAGTTGTTCCAGGAACCTTTTATTGCCTTGGTTTGTAAAACGCAGGGGATTAGTCAGCGGATTACGCAATGTTTTCGTTTCGTTTGGTTTCTCTATAGCGCCGCTAGGGATAGCGGGTTTGATTGCATTGTTTGGATGGCGCGAAACCCTATGGGGAATGGCGTTAGTCGTTGGACTTATTTTTTCTGTGATAGCGCTTATTTTTATAAGGGATAATCCCGCAAGTTGTGACTTGGCACCAGATGGGGAGATATATAATCCCGCCCACGAAACTAGCTCTAATCAGAGTTCCTTGAACCTCAGAGATGCGAGGCGGTCTTTGGTTTTCTGGGTTTATTCACTGAGTCTGGCTATGCACGCCTTATTTGGAACCGCCTTAACTTTTCATGTAGTGGCGATTTTTTCGGAAGCTGGCTTAACGAAAGAGATAGCATTTGGCTATTTCATTCCAGTGGCAATTTTTTCGACTTCGGCCAACCTCTTGGCAAGTTGGCTAGTCGATTCTAGTTCACTTAAGCCGTTCCTAATTTTAATGCTTGGCAGTTTCATCTTAGGATCATTCGGATTTCTTTTCCTTGACCTGGCATGGGGTTATTGGGCCCTAGCATCAGGTTTCGGAGTAGGTGGCGGGCTTTGGAGTGTGGTTTCAAATCTCGCTTTTATTAGATTCTTTGGGCCAAACCATGTTGGTGAGGTAAGCGGGTTTAGTACTTCGATATCGGTTTTTGCTAGCGCACTCGGTCCTTTTATTTTTTCTGCTGCAACGGATATATTCGGCAGTTATGGGGCTGCGGCTCAAATATGTCTCCTCCTTTTGTTGGTTCTGTTAGTTGCAGCGATAATCATTCCTCAAAAAGAGTTGTCTGGGCTTCATCGCTGACGCGCCTATGAGTTTCCCAGTCCCATTTTTTTAATTAGGATCTTCCCCGACCTATTTTTGAGTTTGCCCCCAGAAAATATTTCCTTGGTTATTCGTTTCCCTAATTCTACTCCCCACTGATCGAACGGATTGATGTTCCAAATAACAGATTGAGAAAAAGTTTTGTTTTCATACAGTGCTACTAATTTACCTAAATTAAAGGGAGTCAATTCATCAATTAGCAAAATGGACGAGGGTTTATTCCCAGAGTTGCTAAGGTGCGCATTCTTATCGTGTTGGCCATTCGCTAAAGCCTCTGCTTGGCCAGCGAGGCTTGTCAGTAAAAGCCTATGCAGTTCTTTATGACTGAGCGCATCGTTTTTTACCCCAATGAAATCTACGGGCACCATTTTTTTTCCTTGGTGTAATAATTGAAAGAATGAATGCTGGGAGCTGGTTCCGGCTCGGCCCCAGACTACTGGAGCGGTTGTTATGTCGACTGGCAAGCCATCCAAAGAAATGCTTTTACCGTTGCTTTCCATCTCCAGTTGTTGAACAAAATCTATAAATGGAGATAATCTCTCAAGATAGGGCACCACTGCGTAACTTTGCGAGCCCAAAAAATTGTTGTACCAGATTCCTATTAGTGCGAGTAGGACGGGCATATTATTTTGATATTCAGATCCAAGAAAATGATCATCCATCATCTTCCCTCCAGCAATAAACTCTTCAAATCGCTTAGTGCCGACGGATATGCAGGTAGGAAAACCTACTGATGACCATATCGAGTATCTACCACCGATGGACTCGTCCATTGTGAGTATTTGTCTCTCAGGAATACCTTCAGAAATCGCTTTCTCTTTGTTAGCTGTAATAGCAAAAAAATGAGTAGAGGATTTCACATCGTTTATTTGAAGTTCTTTACTTAGCCAATCTGATACGATCTTTGCGATAGTCATTGTTTCCGTCGTTACAAAACTTTTACTCGATAAGATGATTAAAGTTGTTTTTGCTTTCAGAGAATCTAAAAGAGAGAAGATTTTCTCCCCGTCGGGGTTAGATAAAAAATGAAGTTTAGGCCCCGAGGCATATTGCTTTAAGGCCTCATTTACCATTTTCGGTCCTAGCTCTGATCCTCCAATCCCTATGTTAATTGCATCGGTGAAACGTTGGTGAGAAGAGGATTTCAAGTCACCACTTCGTATGGCCTCCGAAATTTCAAACATCTGTTTTTTCTGATTCTGATTTTGACTTGAACCGCCCGAGCGCATAGACATGTGGGTTGCAGATTTGCATTCGGTCTTGTTGACCGGCTTTCCCTCGAGCATATCCAACGCTTTTTCTTTAATATTTGAAGCTCTTGCTAATTCCATTAGCGTATCGAGAATACTTTGGTTTATCAGATGTCTAGAGAAATCTAGGTGAATCCCTTCTATATCAACAGAAAATTCAAAATCCCGTTGGGGCCCATCATTCAAATCTTTAATTGAAAGCCCATGTGCAGTGGCTGCTAAATCGGAAAGTTGCCTCCAAATCTGGCTTTTTCTATTCATCATCTAATCAAACCGGGTCACGGAGAATAGCCTTAGTTAATAGTACATGTTGGTTCTGCGCAAGTTTGGTTTTCCCGGTTTTTGCTTGGGAGGCCTAATTTGAATCATCTTTTTTTCGCGTTTTAACCACAGAGTTTGTATTCTTGTCTCATTGGATCGGTTTTGAACAGATGTTTAATTGATCTCAAATGGTTTTGTTATCTGAGGCATTCGAGCTCGGATAGTAATTTAAAGAAGAGACGCTCATGACATTGTATCGTTGGATTGCTTTGGCAGCGGTAATTTCGGTTATCGTTTTTGTAAATTTATCCGGTATGGATAGCATCTTATCCTTAGAAACAGTCCTTGAAGAAAAAGATCGTCTGAGAGAGAGGTTTGAGAAAAATCCAATCTGGCTTGGGATTGGATTCTTTCTCAGCTACATTGTCATAACTGCATTGTCTATCCCAGGAGCGGCAATTCTCACTTTAGCGAGTGGAGCAATCTTTGGGTTCGGCTGGGGCTTAATAATCGCGTCCTTCGCCTCAACGATTGGCGCCACACTAGCAATGCTCGCGTTTCGCTGGTTTTTTAGGCCTCTAGTTGAGAAAAGATTTGAAGAGCAACTGATCACGATAAATTCGGGAATTGAAAAAGATGGATCCCTGTACCTTTTCTCGTTGCGAATGGTGCCTATTTTCCCATTTTTTTTGATCAACGCGCTCATGGGTCTTACTAAAATAGGGGTCGGCTCTTTCTTCTGGGTATCCCAGGTAGGGATGTTGGCCGGTACCGCCTTGTATGTAAATGCGGGTACTCAGCTTGCATCAATAGAAACCATAAGTCAGATTTTTTCTGCTGAAATTATTATCTCCTTCGCAATTTTGGGCATTTTCCCGCTAGTCGCAAAAACCATCATTGAGAGACTGAATTCTCATCATTTGTATGAAAGGTTCACAAAACCTGAGAAGTTCGACAGAGACTTAGTCGTAATCGGAGCTGGTTCCGGGGGATTAGTAGCCGCATTGATTGGAGCGACATTGAAAGCGAAGGTTTCGTTGGTAGAGAAAGAACTGATGGGTGGAGATTGCTTGAATACGGGGTGCGTCCCAAGTAAGGCCCTTATCAGATCGGCGAGGCATGTTTTTGAAAATGCTCATGCCGACAGTCTCGGTTTCAAGACTTCAGTTTCGAGAGTAAATCTTGGAAAGATTATGGATCGTGTCGCGCGGATTATCCAAACCATCCAACCGAAGGACTCGGTTGAAAGATATCGGTCGTTAGGGGTAGATGTAGTTCTAGGCGAGGCCAGAGTAATCTCTCCTTGGCATGTGCAGGTCGATGAAAAAATTATTTCGACCAGAAAAATTATCTTGGCTACAGGCGCTACTCCCTTGATTCCAAATATTGAAGGGCTCGAAAGTCTTCCTTTTTTGACCTCCGAGAATCTCTGGAGTTTAAGAAAACGGCCTGATCGTTTGGTAGTGATAGGAGGGGGACCAATCGGTGTCGAATTATCCCAAACATTTAGACGTTTGGGATCACAAGTGACTCAAATTGAAGCGCTAGATTCTCTGCTGCCTAATGAGGATGAAGAGTTTTCAAACATAGTATTTGATCGACTAAATTCTGAGGGAGTAGAAATTTTGCTCGGAACGAGAGCAATTTCTATTGAGGCGGGTCAGGGGCAGAATATCCTCCTGACAATTGACAAGGAGGGTTTAAAAAGGGAGATAGTTTTTGATGAGCTGCTCATAGCAGCGGGGAGAAAGCCATATACAAAAGGGTTGGGATTAGATTCTCTAGGAGTTGACCTCAAAGCTAATGGTGCCATTATTGTCGATAAGTACCTCAGAACCAAGTTTCCTAACATCTATGCAATAGGTGACGTCACTGGGAGTTTTCAATATACACACGCGGCATCCCATATGGCCTGGCACGCTAGTGTGAATTCGCTCTTTAGCTTTATTAAAAAATTTCCGGTCGATTATCGTTTCATGCCCTACGCTACCTTTTCTCATCCAGAGATTGCAAGGGTAGGGCTAAACGAGAAAGATGCGATTTCTATGGGCATCAAATATGACGTCACAACCTACGATATATCGGATCTTGATAGAGCAATAGTGGATGGAGAAGCGCTCGGTTTGATAAAGGTGCTCACTAGACCTCGCACCGACAAAATCCTCGGAGTCACTATTGCCGCTGATCACGCCTCCAATTTAATAAGTGAGTACACCCTAGCGATGAAATGCGGGGTAGGACTTAAAAAAGTATTGGGAACTATTCATGTTTACCCAACCATGGCGGAGGCTAATAAATTTGTAGCTAGCGAGTGGGCAAAAAGCCGTAAACCTAAATGGGCGCTATGGTTGTTGAAAGGTTTTCATTCTTGGATGCGGGGAGAGAGCTTTCCTTTGCAAAGCAAAAACAAAAAAGAAGTTCTGGAAAACTCTGATTTCAATTGATCTTGAACCGTATTAAGCTTGAACTTTTGAAGGAGTAGATTTGTGGCGATATTTGATGACAACGATACGAAAACTGTGAAACTGATTGGGTATACCGGCCTTGGCTTTGGAGTACTGACCGTCGCGCTTATTGTTCTAGCAGTTTATGTAGTCTAGCTCGCTCACAGTAACTTTGTGTTGATTTTCTTTATCTAGTCGTTAACTTGATTTGCTGATCATTAACGATAGTTCTCTGTCTTCAAATGAGTGTATTTCATTAAAGCCGAACTTCTCGTAGAAAGCGCACAAAGATTTTTCACAATCTACGACTATGTCTTCTTTTTTTTTCACCCTCAGGATCTCCGCTAAGAGTTTGCTGGCAACCCCACGCGATTGAAATTCCGGATGCACAGCGAGCTGGTTTATATACCAATGCGGTTTATTTGGTGTTTGAGTTGCGATCTCAAAAGAAATCTTTGCTAGCTGCCTAAAGTGTTTTCCTAGCAAGAGGGCCGTGCGTAATTGAAAACACATGTCAGTAAATAAATGCATTTCTGATTGCGGAGACCGCAGGAAAGAGACACCTATCGGCAACTGGTCTTCAGTCGCGAAGATGATGGTATCTGAATAGTGAATTTGGATTCGAAAATATTTCAGCGCTACTTGCTTCCACCTCTCATCTCCAATTGTCCTGCACATCAACCGGTCGTTTTTAAAACTTTCAGCTAAGAGTTTTGAGAATTGATCCTGGTAAAAAGAAGACATTTCTCTGAGACTACTAAAGTGATTTATTTCCATACCAACCTTTTCTCACCAATCTTAATACTATCAGATCTGATTTGAAGCTCTCATAGTTGGCATATATCTTTTTTATGAGATAACGGGTGAAATTAGCCTATGACCGTTGTGTGCTGCCCTTTAAACTGTTTTGATGATCGCTCTTATTGCAAGGCAAAAAACATGGGTAGCAAACTAACGTTCCCGACCATGGTTAGTTTTGGCACTGGCCAGGTATCGGAGGCCGTAAAGAATGCAGGCTTCAATGTGTTTTTGCTTTTTTACTACAATCAAGTGATCGGTGTCTCCGCCACTGCTACCAGCATTGCGTTGGCTATTGCACTCGTATTTGACGCCTTTACTGATCCGCTTGCCGGAAGCATCTCCGATAAACACTCAGGCAGTTGGGGTCGTCGTCATCCATTTATATTTCTCTCCGCGTTTCCGTTAGCCGTGACCTTCTTTTTTCTATTTAATCCTCCTGACAGTTTTAATGAATTTGGACTTGTAATTTGGTTAACGGTATTTGCAATTTTAGTGCGTGCCTCGATGACTTTTTATCATGTGCCACATTTAGCACTTGGAGCAGAACTTGCTGAAGACTACGATCAGCGGTCAACTTTATACGCTTTCAGTACTTTCTTTGGATATATGGGCGGGGTGGTTTTTGTGCCGATATCCTACCGAGTTTTCTTCCCTACGACCGAAGAGTTTAATCCAGCCCTTTTGAATGAGGAGGCATACTTTTCTTGGTCGATTTTTGCGGGGATACTAATGGTTTTTGCAATTTTAATCTGCGTTTTTGGGACTCGGAAAGAGATCCCTCGTTTAAGAGAGAAGGTTTCGAACCTCTCTTCCAACTTCGAATGGAACGCATTGCGAAGAGAGCTCTTTGATGCATTTTCGAACGCGTCTTTTCGAACGATTTTTTTCGGAATGATTTTATGTATGTTCATTATCTCGGTAGAGGCTGTGTTGGGCCCTTTTATGGGTTTCCATTTTTTTGAAATGACCACCGAGCAGCTTAGTCTCTTTTCGATAGGTCAACTGCTAGGCTTGATGCTTTCAGTTCTTTTTGTGCCTCTGGTCACCACACGGTTCGATAAAAAACCTACCTTAATAAGTTGCGCTCTGTTAGTGGTTGTTTTGGTGAATATTCCCATTGTCTTGCGGCTAGTTGATTTTGATTGGTTTCCTCAGCCAGGCTCTAATTCCCTATTGGTCATACTTGTGATCAATAGCGGAATAACGACTATGTTAGCAATCACACTTTTTGCGACCGTAAACTCGATGTTTGCTGATATTGCAGATGAGCATGAATTAGAAACTGGTGAGCGCCGCGAGGGGATTATTTTTTCAGCGCGATCGTTCGCTAACAAAGCTACTGCCTCTGCAGGATTAGTCTTTGGAGGAGTTTTGCTTGATTACATCGACTTTCCCCGAGGAGCGGTAACGGGCGAGGTTTCCGAGGAGATCGTATGGCAGTTGGGTTTCATTGCGGGTCCCGCTACCTCTATTTTTACCATTCTTGGCGTCCTTCTGTTTTTCCGTTACAAGATCGACCGAGCTCGCCATAGAGAGATAATCGGTCTCCTGAGGGAAGGTAAGAGAAGTAACTGATTTTAAGCTTTTTACCGTTTGGACTATTAAAAGGCCTTCAGCTGATTTAATGAGGACGTCGCTTGGAAAGAAATTCAGCGTCCTTGGGGCAAAAAACAGAACTGCAAAATTTTTCCCATCCCAGATTATTGCTGGGTTATATCGAAGCGGTTCCGGCAGATTTAGGTAAGGATCTCAGAGGGATTGGCGATTTTCTAAATCAAGTTATCAGATCGTTTTGCTCTCGGCTGCAAAGGTGTTTTGATTCGGGAGCTAAAATTTAATTGGCACAAATGAGCTTTGTCTGCCGTCACTGCGCGTGGTTTAAGTGACAATAGTTCCTGCTAAATCCCCAGTCTCTTCACCATCCTAATTCTAAAACGGATGAAGGATGTGGCTCACCGGTCTGCGCCTCTCTCTTCGAATAGGTTAATCTTTTTTCTTACGATTCATTTTTTAAAAGCGTAAAGCACCCGTCCTGACGCACAAAGGGTTGCCTCGTTGTTCATGATTTCGACCTGAATCGTCGCCAATTGCCGTCCCTTTTTTAATACGTTAGCTTTTGCTTCTAACCAGTCTCCGTGGGCTTGCCTGAGATAAGAGATTTGCAGGTCTGCTGTTCCTCCTGGGATGTCATTTTCGCGCATACTTGCAAACACAGCGGTCACGGCGGCCATGTCAATCATGGTCGCTAAGACTCCGCCATGCACACTGTTGTTTATTCCACTCGGCGTATTGGTTCCGATTTTTAGCTTAACTCGCGCGAAGTTTTGTGCGGTCTCTTCGAGCGTCAACCCCAGATACTGGTGGAATGGATCGCTATTGAAATCAAGTTTATTGTCAACTTTCATTAGAATCGATTAGCCCTTTTTATGTTTTTTTCAGTTATTCCACCACGCTGAATCGCTGAAAGATCGAAGATCTAATTCATGGGTCCATACTGATCTGTGTTGCTGTGAAATATGAAAATAGGTATCGGCGATTTTTTCTGGGAGCATCATGCCATCTTTACTTCCCCCTAATTTTTCTCTCAGCTTTGCAAAATTTTCAGGGCCAAGAAGCTTCCCTACTGTGTCTGGTGCGTCTACCAGCCCATCGACGACGATATGAGCGACGTGGATGCCTGCGGAGGAGAACTCAGCATTCAGCGACTGGCATAGCATTCTCCGCCCGCCCATCGCTGCCGCGTGAGAGTGCTGGCCCTTGTTTCCTCTGACTGCAGCTGTAGCAGACGTAACAAGAAGGTTTCCGGTACCCCTTTTTTTCATAAAGGGAATAAGAGTATGTGCTAAACGATAGAGGCCAAAGCATCCCAATTGCCAACCCATTTCAAATGCTTTGTGTGAAGTGTTCTCGAGCGCATGATTTCCAATCTGTGCTCCTAGATTATAAACGGCAGTCTCGATTGACCCTAGCTCGGTCTCGATGTCAGTTACTAACCTCTCAATCGATCCTTCTTCCATTAAGTTAACTATTTTTCCTGACGCATCATTTCCTTCTTTCTGGATTTCTTTTACCAGAGAATTAAGTCCTGTCTCGTTGCTTCGTCGAGTTAGGAATGCGTGATAACCTTGACCTGCGAATTTTTTAGCTACGTTTCCGCCTATTCCTGCACCTGCACCTATCACTAGACATATTGGTTTTGTCATTTCCGTTCTCGTTAAGTTTGCATCCAATTTAAAAATCTTATAGCTTCGGGACGAAGATTTAAACCAGAGAGATAGCTCATGAATTTGCCAATAGTCCACGGCGTCCCATTTTCTCAACCTGTACGAGCAGTTGTGTGGCTTCTTTTGTTGAAAGAGAAGCCATTTGAATTCTTGCTTTCGATGCCCGGATCGTCTCACAAGAACGGCTCTCGGAGCCCTGAATACCTTGCAAAGTTCCCAGGGGGCACTGTTCCTTGCTTTGAAGAACCAGACACTGGATTCTGTCTTGGCGAATCTAATGCGATCTTGGCTTATTTGGCTAGCTCTAACGGATGGGAGGATCTTTATCCAGAAGATCCAAGAGAGAGGGCAAAGGTAGATCAGTATCTCCATTATCATCATAGAAACATCCGAGAAGGTTCTACCCTGGTTGCAAAGCGAGTGAGGCCAGACCTGAAATTTTCGGAACCCGCTTTAAAAGCAGCAGAAAAAAATTTTCGAGCAGCATTAACAGTCTTGGAGAACTTCTTTTTAAACACGAATGATTATTTGATTTTTCAGCACCCAACAATTGCAGACATCAGCGCTTACGCAGAAATAGGGCAGATGCAACCTCACTATACTGACGTTTTCGATCTTTCGGAATTTCCTCACATCTGCTCTTGGCTTCGACGAATGTCAAAACTTGGAGGATACGAGGCAGCACACTGTGCGCTTAAAGAATTAGGGAGTATAAAAGATAAGGCACCCGAAATGGAATCGATGAAAAAATCGACCATAGCTGGCGCGAAAGCAATATCAGAAGCGGTCAAAAGCTTTTTATAGAAAGAATGTTTTCAAGATTGAATCCGATCATTTATTTCTCGGTAGAGTGTTTCTTGTGGAGTTTTGTGCTTTTTGGAGGGGCCGAGTAGGTTGGATTCTCGGAACTCAATTGCTCGAGAGCAAAAGCGCGATCTTCTTTGTCGAACTCTCCGGTCGTCAGACAAAATTCAACTAAGTTATCGTTGGGGTCCTTCGTATATATGGAGCGGCACCAGTTGTGGTCGACTTCTAATACATCACATCCTGAATCCAACCACTGATTCTTGCGAAGATTCAGTTCTGATAGATCAGCTACGTCAAATGCAAGGTGATTTATATGATCCGGTAATCCAGCGGCTTTGGAAATATTAGTTTCAAAATTCGGATCGACCTCGGGAAGATCATGGATTTCCCAGAAAGCAATAAACTTTGAGTCATCCTCCATTCGATAAAAAAAATGCTTCGCCCAACCTCCCTCTGGAGAGGGCGCGACTTCGACTTTCACTAATATGAATCCCATTACCTCTTCATAAAAGTGATGTATAGCTTTTATGTTTTTTGTCGCGAGTGCTAAATGATGATAACCCATTTTTGTTTCCTATAAGCTCTTGAGGCAAACAATACCCCGATTTAGATCCCTGAGTTATTTTTTTTAAAGCATTAACTTCTCGGTGCCCCTAAAAAGAACTATTCTCTCTTGTCAGGAACTTTCGTCACGGTTTCGTATTTCTCAACATTGACTAATTTAACAAGGTTTTCTGCTTGATCTTCGATAATCAGTGAGGAAGTGTGTCCTGGTTTGATAAATCCTGCTGATATAGCTTTTTCAATAAAGAAAATCATCGGATCAAAATAACTATCCACATTAAAAATCCCGATGGGTTTGTTGTGAATACCCAGTTGAGCCCAGGTCCATATTTCGAAAAACTCCTCAAGAGTTCCTAGGCCTCCCGGCATTGCAATGAAACCATCGCTTAGTTCTGACATTTTCTTTTTTCTGGCATGCATATCCTGGCATAAGAAAAGCTCGGACAAACCGTCATGGGCTATTTCTAGGTCAGCTAAATTATTTGGCATGACGCCAATTACACTGCCTCCCTCCGCTAACACAGTGTCCGCTAGAATGCCCATCAACCCGATCTTTGCCCCGCCGTAGACAAGAGTATTGTTGTTACATGCGATCTCTCTCCCTAACGCTTCAGCTGCCTTTGCATAAACTGAATCCTCGCCCCGACTAGAGCCACAATAAACACAGATTCTTCTTTGTGATAGCATTGAGCGTTAAGTGATATCCCCTATAGAAGTAATTTCTTTACTTACTATTCCGTACTCGATCGCTTCTTTCACTGACATCCAATAGTCACGATCAGTATCTTTTTCCACCTGCTCAAGCGGTCTGCCGGTTTCCTCTGATATGATCTTATTTATTCTTGCTTTGGTTTTTAGTATCTCTTCAGCCTGTATCGCAATGTCTGTAGCGTCTCCTCGAGAGCCCCCGCTTGGCTGATGAACCAGGTAGCGGGTATTGGGGAGCGAGAAACGGTTTTCTTTTTTCGCAGCGAGAAAAATGTTAGTTGCAGCGCTGGCAACCCATCCAGTTCCTACGACTTTCACCTCAGGCTTTATAAACTTTATGATGTCATATATGACATCTCCAGATTCTACGTGTCCCCCTGGTGAGCTTATAAAGATCGTAATGGGCTCGTCGCTTTCGGCAGATAATGCCAACAATTTCTCGGCTGTTGATCGAGCGATCTTCTCGTTTATTTGACCAAAAATTGATATTGAGCGGGATTTAAAAAGTTTCTCGTCTAAAAAATTGTTTGCTGAGCTAGGGTTAGCTGCATTTTCTTCGTTCATCATTGATCCTTCGTTGAAGCTTTCTAATAATCCATCGAACTGAGAGAGTTAAAAAGAGCTCTCATATGTTAATAGATTTTCTTATCGGTCAAGCCGTGCCTTTTACTCTTGGATTGCTGTTAAGCTCGAGTGATAGGACAAGTTATGGCCGACTAATCCAGTCTTCGAGCAACATATGGAAGTGTCTAGGCTTGGATTCATTATAGTCGGCAAGCTGAAGGTTTTCCATCGCTGTTGCATGCATGCCTTGCTGGACCAGCGGTAGATTTCTAATGTCTTGATTGAAGACTTTAGCCAACATTCCCAACTCGGGGGCCTCTGTCCAGTCGTCATCTATGCCTAGCCAGTGAATTTCTCTGCAAGGTTCATATTCCCCATCTTCCGGAATCGGAGCAAGGTATATACATTCCATGATGCACTCTTCTGGGTTATTTCCATGGGGTCTGAACCGATAATTGATCTTGTTGAAGGAGCCCCAGGGATGAAAGTTCGGAAATAGCGTAAAGAAAATGCTGGTAAATTCTATATCTGCGATCTTATCTGCTATTGACGGAATAACCTCTTTGAGTGCCTCCCTCTGGATTTCTGCGGCAAGCACACGCGGATGAATCTTTTTGACATTTTTCTTAGCCTTCTCCGCAAAGGCTTTATCAAGATCAGTTTGGGCCAACTGCGGCCCGCCAGCCCAATTTACAAGGTGCGGGTTTACCTCGGTCAAGTCACCCTCTAAATATTTTGCGTTAACGTCAAAACGTCCCCGTCTGCCATCGGGACTAACTACTTCGACAAGGCCCTCCTCTATGCGCTCGTAGACGAAGCCGTTAAGAGGGTTTCTCAATCTAAATTTTCCATCTTCTGGAAGTGGAGGCCATTGAGGCATTCCCTCGCTTTCAAGTGCTCCGCATCGAATAGCTCTGGAGTAATTCCCGAACACATCATATTTTGTGTCGATGTCATGTGCTCCGCCCATCAGAATTTGTGGGTGCGTGGCGATAACATGATAGGACTCCATAAATGCTTCATTTGCGGTTTTCCAATTACATGGGATTATCTTTGCTACATGAGCCTGCTTGTATCTTTTCTCATAAGGCAGAAGTGTAAAATGGGAGGGTAAATCTCCAAGGAAATCCTCAAACGGTTCGCAATTAGGGTCCGGATTAATAAATATGTAGCGTCCCCATCGTCCTACTTTCGCTTCTGGAAGCGACTGTTCAGCGCGCTTGAGATCAGGAAAATCCCATTGACAGGGGATCTGCTTTAACGAGCCGTCAATATTCCAGGCCCATCCATGAAAGGGGCATCGCAACTCATCCGCCTGCTTTCCTCGGTGTTCCCTCAGTTTTCGGCCTCGGTGAAGGCACGCATTATAAAATGCTTTATATTCGTCTTCGCCGCTTTTTAAAATTAGAAACGATAATCCTGCGATATCGTAGGGGAGGTAGTCTCCAACTTCTGGCAAGTCATCTTCATGCGCAGCCATTTGCCAGACTCGTTTCCAGATTTTCTCTACCTCTAATTCGAAGAATTCTTTCGAATAATATCTCGTAACCGGAACAAAAGTGGGTCCGGGCTCTATTGGAGAATCCCTGCGAAATGATTCTGGAACTGGTCTGGATTCTTGGTCTAACAGTTTGTGGTAAGCCGGGTCGATAGTACGAACTGATCTATTTGCCATGATATGCATCCCCTCAACCGACACCTGAAAGATATACTTAGTTTAAACAAGGTTCAAATCTAATTTGTGATATGTTTTGCTCAGTAATGGAATACCTCACTTGTTGGGTTTAACAAAACGAAAGCATATTTGTGAGCTTAAAGGTGGCTTAATGTCCTTTTCAGAGGAGCGGTTGGCTTTAGGTTACATTCTTTTAGGGGGATTAAATGGGTGTTAAAAAAGAGACTAAACTGGGAGCAAATGATATCTGGGAGGTTATGTTCACCCAGCGTGCTATAAGGTATTGGGTGGAAGAGCCAGTTTCCAGGGAACTGATTGAAAGAGTTATAGAGGCAGCCTCCAAGGCTCCAAGTGGGTCAAACCATCAACCTTGGATGTTTGTTGTTGCAGATAGAGATCCAGTGAAAACTAGCTTAGCCGAGGCGTTACGTGATTACTATGAAGAGGGACCCCTAAAGACTTTGGTTGAAAGTAGCCAAAAAACTGAAGATTCAAGTCAAAGATTAATGATGTCTGGCGCAGAGAATTTTTTCACGAATTTGAGGACGGCTCCAGCAATTATTATACCTTGCTTATATAAGCTCTCCTCCCCAACGTCGGAAATGAACACTTTGATTGCCGGAAGTTCCATATATCTGGCGGTCCAGAATATGCTGCTTGCCGCCAGAGCGTTAGGACTTGGAACCTTAATGACGACAAGCCACTCCCTTATCGAAGAAGTAATTCGAGATGTTTGTAAAATTCCGGATGATGCCCAGCCAGCTGCTCTCATACCCATTGGGTTCCCCGCCGTTAAATTTGGCCCAACAAAAAGAAAACCTGTTCGAGACATAATCGCCTGGAACCAATGGAAGTGACTTTGCCCACGCTTGATCAGCAGTCGTGGAGGACCCTGTGCGATCAGGATCCCGAGTTCAAAATGGCTGCGAGGCATTGGAGCGGAGGGTTGAGGTTTATTATTGGCAAGAGGAAGCTAGAGCTGTTCCTGAAAGAGGGTGAGATTGTTTCAACAAACTATAGTCCTGCGCGGGTCATAGAAATTTCGGGGGAAACAGATGTTTGGAGCAGGTTTTTAGCTGCTAGGCCTACTCCATTCCACAACGATATTATTGCTAATCTTTCCATGAGGGGCGGACTGTCGAGGAAGGCGGATAAAGTCGTTTTTGCCCAGTATTATTCAGCACTTATGAGGTCAATCGAATTGTTACGGGGAGAGACCTCGAAAAACGATATAACTAGCTACGATGAAAAAGAAAATCATTCCATAGAAGACGTGCGAGGATCTTATGTGCGACTTCCAATAGGTGGCAGTATCTTCAGGATCTACTATGAAGAAGTTGGGGATGGAATCCCGATGATGCTTCAACATACTGCGGGGTCCCATGGCAGTCAGTGGAGGCACTTGTATGAAAATAGAGAAATCACTGAGAGGTTTCGTTTAATTACTTATGACTTACCCTTCCATGGAAAATCTTTGCCGCCACCTTCGAAAAATTGGTGGGAGCATAAGCATAAATTAGATGGAGCTTTCCTTCGATCAGTGCCGGTTCAGTTATCAAAGGCCTTATCGCTTTACAGACCTGTTTTCATGGGCTGCTCGGTTGGGGGGCTCTTAGCTTTAGATTTAGCTCTTAATCATCCGGAAGAGTTTCGAGCTGTAATCTCGTTAGCCGGTTCGCTTAAGATCGATGGTAGTACTATCAATTTTTCGGAACTCGATCACCCTCAGGTAAATGGTGAGTATAAGGGTAGATTAATGGAGGGTTTGACCTCCCCAGACTCGCCGAAAGCCTATAGAAAAGAGGTGGGCTTCATCTATTCTGCTGGGTGGGATCCATTATTTTTGGGAGATCTTCATTATTACATTGAAGAATTTGATTTAACTGGTGATGCATCTAAGATTGATACTCAGAAAATAGCCGTTCACATTCTCTCTGGAGAATATGATTGGAGTAGCCCAGTTGAATCAGGCAGAGATGCTCACAAATTGATCCCGGGCTCGACCTGGACAGAGATGAAGGGTATGGGTCATTTTCCTATGAGCGAGAATCCGAAGCTGTTTTTTAATTATTTGATGCCAATATTAGAGAACATTGTTCAAGCAAGTGAAGAGGAGAAAAGATGAGCAATTTTGAGGGAAAAGTGGTTGTTGTTACTGGGGCTGGTGGAGGCCTCGGTAAAGCGCATGCGCTAGAATTTGCTCGCAGAGGCGCAAAAGTTATTGTAAATGATCTAGGGGGTTCAGGGGATGGAGTTGGCTCTGGAGATGCAGCAGATTTAGTTGTTGAACAAATACTCAAATCAGGGGGAGAAGCTGTCGCTAATAAGGCCAGTGTCGCAGACAAAGCTGGCGCTCAATCAATTATTGATGACGCCATGAGCGCGTTTGGCACTATTGATGTGCTTGTAAACAATGCGGGGATACTCAGAGATAAAAGCTTTAAGAATATGGAAATGGCTGATTGGGATTTAGTTTTAGATGTCCACTTAAATGGGACCGCTTATGTTACCAAGGCAGCATGGCCAATCATGTACGAGAAAAATTATGGACGAATAGTGCTTACAAGTTCTGTTTCGGGCATTTATGGGAATTTCGGCCAAGCAAATTACGGGGCGGCTAAAATGGGAATGCTTGGATTGATGAATGTGTTATGTATAGAAGGACTCTCAAAAAATATCAGAGTAAATGTGCTGGCACCTGCTGCAGAAACTCGTTTAATTGCGACTATCCCTGGAGTTGACGTTAATCCAGATAATCCCTCTGAGGAGAGGCATCCGCAACTTGTAACACCCTCGGTTCTCCTAATGTGTGATGAAGATGCTCCGACCGGCAGAGTGATCCACGCGGGAAATGGCGAGTTTTACTCCAGTGCGATATTTTCTAATGATCATATTAATCTGGGTAAAGATGTTACCTACGAGGAGCTTCTTGAGCACAAGGAGAAACTATTGGATATGTCTGGCAGCGTTGAGACGTCAGGACTCTTGAATTTGTTAAAAAAGTAAATTTAATCAGTTCCGGGGGACGGACAATGCGCTATACCGATATCGTTAAGCCTTCAACTTTTGCAAATGACGCGTATTTTCAGGCGCTGTCCGCGGATATCAGAAAAAATGATCCTTTGGCTTGGATTGAAACAGAGTCCCACAAGCCATTTTGGGTTGTATCTAAGCACGCAGATATTTTAGAGATTGAGCGTCAGCACGATAAATTTTTAAATACCGCTCAGTCGGTTCTGCAGACAAAAAAAGTTGAAAAGCAAATTGAGGAATCAGGGCAGGGTCAGTTATTAAGGACCCTCATCCACATGGATGATCCGGATCATAAGAAATTCAGAGCTTTAACGAAAGAGTGGTTTATGCCCCTCAATCTTCAAAAAATTGAAGGACGCATAAAAGATCTCGCCAAAAAAACCGTTGATCAGATGCGCGAAATGGGCGGAGAGCTCGACTTTGTAAGTGATGTTACCGTTTGGTATCCCTTGAGAGTGATAATGATGATTTTAGGCGTACCTCCTGAAGATGAGCCACTCATGTTGAAGCTCACGCAAGAACTGTTCGGCGCTGAGGATCCCGACTTGCGGAGAAAAGCCGTTTCAGAAGAGGATCGCATGCAAACCATCACGGAATTTTTTGCTTATTTTTCTGCAATGACTGAGGACCGACGGAAAAGCCCTGGAGATGATGTGGCTTCGGTGATCGCCAATGCGACTGTTGATGGAAAACAGATTGGTGACCTTGAGGCAATGTCCTATTACATAATTATTGC
>JAYYDI010000175.1:0-6646 GCA_036161055.1 Pseudomonadota bacterium | reverse complement strand
TATGTAGAAGTAATCCTCGGCCCTTGACGGATCTCCCCACTCATCATACTCAAAAGTAGTCAAGGGGATTGATGGGTCGGACATTGTTGTGAGAACATCAACGAACGGCACCGAGGAAACAATACCCTTGTAAAGCGAGGGCTCCAAATTTGCGATCACACCCATTAAAAGCCCCCCAGCACTGCCGCCCTTTGCAAAAATCTTGTCTGGAGAACCGAGACCCTTTTCGACAATTTCTTTCACGCCGTCATTAAAGTCGAAGAAGGTATTCAACTTTTCACGCTTTCTGCCGTTCTCATACCACTCTCTGCCTAACTCTCCCCCGCCACGGACATGCAAGATACAGAACACAAAGCCACGTTTTAATAACGGAATAATACTCTCGTTAAATCTCGCCTCTGAATTTATTCCATACGACCCGTAACCATAAAATAAAATTGGATTTTTTGAATTAGCCCCTTTTTTCATTACAAGGGAGGCAGGCACAAGTGTGCCGTCTCTCGACCTATAAAACTCGCGCCGAACAAGGTAATCACTCGGGTTAAAATTAGGAACCTTCTTTTTCCAAACTGTCTTCCGTTCTAATTTCTTACTGTCGAATTGAAAGATTGCCGGTGGCTGGTTCAAACTAGAATACCTAAAAAAGAAACTATCGTTATTATAATCGACGTATTTTGCGTCCATTAAAGAAACCGAATAAGCCTCCCCAGGCATATCTATCACTTTTTCGTTTTCTTTCGCTTTTCCCCTTGCTCTAATGGCGATAGCTGGGAGACCGTCCCTTTGAATCTCTGTAATTAAAAACTTTTTAGTAACGCGAAATTCTTTAATGTAGGTATCTTTTCGATGCGGCACTATCTCCTCAAAAGCATCGACTCTGAACTCCTTAACGTTCTTGGCTACCAGAAGTTTAAAATTCGGTGCGTCTAAGTTAGACCGCAAATAAAAAGAATTCTCGTAATGCTCCAAATAGTAAAGATGTCCAGGTTCTCTTCTGAGGAATAGCTGCGGGCTGGCATTTGGCTGGGATAAATTAATAAAGTGATACTCATTTGAGTCAGTGCTTTCAGTATTTATTAAGAGATAGTCAGTACTCGCAGAGCGTGATATAGATATGTCAAATTCTTGATCCTTCTCCTCGAAAATGAGCTTATCTTTTTCTTGACTGGTACCTATCCTGTGAAGATAAACAGAGTTTGCAATGAGTGTATTAGGGTCTTTTTTCACATAAAAAAAATGGTTCGAGTCGCTTGACCATACAAGGTTCCCAGACGTCCCAACAATCAAATCCTCTGTTTCACTATTTTGGGTTAACGGGATAATCCTTATAGTAAACTTTCGCCGTCCATTAAAGTCTTCGTAAAGCGCTAATCTAGCATTTGAGGGACTGGGTTCTATTATGCCCGCTTCATAATATGGTTTGTCATTGGCCGTGAGGTTGGGATCGAAAATTACTTTTTCGATCCCGCCGAGTTTTTGAAAGTAGATAGGGTGTTCGTTGCCTCTCAGCATCTTTGAAAAATACCCAACTTCCCCATTAAAAAAGGTTAGTGATTTCTCCACCCCTGGAATCTGATCTAATAACTCCTTCAGAATTTCAGCTTTGTAATCGCGTCCTAATCGAAACCATTCATCTGTATATCTATTTTCCTTGCCCAAATGACCCAACATAGACTTGCTGCTGCGAGAATCATCTCGGAGCCAATAGTAATTGTCGGTTCTCGTGTCCCCGTGTTGCGTCATCTCAAAAGGAGTCTTTTTTGCAACCGGGAAGTTGTTTAGAGGACGCGCCTCTGGTTTTCCTGACATAGCATCAAGGTTGATAAGAAAAAACAGAATTGCGTAAAAAAATTTCAATGGTCATTCTTATAAGTGTTGGTTGAGAGTCCTCTAATTCAAATAGAGTAGCTGTTTTTAATTGTATCGCTTCTCGTCTATGTTGAATTAGAATTTCTTTGACTGGCGCCCCCCTTTTCTGGAGAGCGCCGGGTCAACTTGTGCGTGATTTTAAAACAAGACACGAACACTTGCCCAATAGCTAGTCCCGCGCGACGTCGCGGGATAAGCGCTTTGGGTAATGAAAGGCTTTTCATCGGTAAGGTTTTGGACTCCGAAACCAACCGTGATCTCGTCATTTAGGACATATGAGCCTGAAATATTATGGATCCAGGTCTCATCCATTAAAACGGAGGGACCAAATATAGATTCATAAGTTTCTCTCTCTACCTGACCCAGCAACATTTCGTCCAAAAACTGGGCTCGCCACTTGAGCCTTAAGTTCTGCCACGCATAAGATAAGGAGAAGATTCCCGAAAGTTCAGGCCTTGTTATCTCCGACAACTCGGGGTTTTTCTCGGTTGGATCTAGTGGGTTTTGGAAAAAGGCAAGGTCTTCTACCTTGGTTGCTATAAGCTCCGCTCTAAAGAAATGTTCGTTGAAAGAAAAATCGTAGGAAGCGCTTAAGTCATACCCATCGGTTTCGAACTTGGCGAAATTCAGCTGTCCAGTTCTCATAAAATTAAAACCGCCGAACTGTAGACTTGAACTGTCGGTGTTTCTCGTGAACAAATCACAAAACTGGTTGTTTAGCGACGCTCCCTGATAACAACCTAAGACTATATCGTCTGCCCTAACAGTTGTAATGGCGTCTTCTATCTCGATATCCCAATAGTCTAACGTGATTGCCAATCCGGGGATAGCAGAGGGTGTGAAGACGAAGCCGTAGGTAATGGTCTCAGCTGTTTCCTCAATAAGGTCTGGATTGCCACCTGTGAGACCACCAAAACGAGCAGAGAGAGGATCCAAGAAGGAGTATTCCCCGTCGGTGAAGGGATCAAGACCTATTCCTTGAAAATAAGTCACACAATTCGCCTGCACGTTTGACGCAAGGCTGGCTTCAAGACCTGAAATATATGTCGCATCGCACGGATCCGAGGGCCTGAAGGTTGCACTGGTTACCGGCCCGAATAACTCTGTGATATTTGGTGCCCTAACGGCCTCAGAAACAGTTCCTCTAAAAGTAAGATCATCGATTGGAGCATAGACCAGGGTAGCACGCCAGGTAGAGGTAGTATCGATAGTGCTGTAATCCGAGAACCTACCCGCGAGATCCAAGCTTAACTCTTTCGCCCCAGGCTGATCTTTCAAAAGGGGTATAGCTAGCTCCAGGAAGAATTCTGTGACGTCGAAGGAACCTGATTCGTTATTGCTGGCGAGTCCTGGATCGAATATCAGAGATCCATTAGCAGAGTAGTCTGATATAAGGGTGCCCGCGGGAAAGTTAGAGCCTTCAGGAAGGATGCCCTGGTCCCATGTAGAAAAAATCGCGGTGGATTCCTCGTCCCGGTACTCCGCACCTAGCGCGAAATCGATAGGCCCCGCTGGGAGAGAAAACCAAGTTTCTGTATCACCCGTTATACTCGCGGAGACGACAAATTGCTCCAGCTCAAGCTGACTAAGGGCGTCGGTCAGGACGAAATCCTTTGCAGCTTGGCTTGGCCCCGCAGCCCCCGCCCAAATATTTAGAGGCGCGCATTGTCCATCACCTGGGATAAAAGAAAAATACCCCTCCTCATAAGCAGGAATCCCAAAAGGTGTGTTAAGCGCTGAGGCTGTGGGATCTACGGACGATCTGCAGGCCGGATTTCCGGTCAACGGATCGGTAGTCGCATCAATTGCCGCGAAGAATCTATCAACAATCACCTGGTTGGTATTTTCGGTTTCCCTCTCGTGTTTTCCATAATTAACGCTCGCCTCGAATCGCATCCCGCTTTCGAACTCTCCCTCAATGGCGAAAACCGCTCGGTAGGTCTCGCGCTCAGTAATGGTCTGATTGCCGAAATAAATAGGATCAACAGTGATGGCCACTCCACCAACTTCAGACGCTACACCTTGAATAAATTCAGGCAAAAAGGGATTATCCGCAGCTCCAAAAAGCAAGTCCCAGAACGAGTTTGCACCTCCACCCTGATTCGTGCTCTGAACCACATATTTTAATTCAGTTGAAACCTTAAACTTATCATTAATCTCATAAGATCCGTTGAGGTTTACTGCGGTCTTCCTGTCAGGCAACAAGAATTGTTGTGCATCGTTAAGGAGGACATCCATGGAAGATCCGCCGAAGCCGTTAAAATTTCCTGCAACCAATCCGTCTTGAGTTACCCCAAAAGAACCGTCAGCTTGCTGCACCCAGCAGCCACCAACCACCCCGAACGAACCTGCTCCAAAGACAGAATTGTAACCAGCAAAGGACTCAAGACAATCTGGCACTTGATTGTTATTCAAATCAATTGCAACCTCCGGGTCGAACCCTGCAAAAGTGAATGGATTACCTGGGATGATATACCCGTAACCAGACGTTATAGAAAACGTTCCCTCAGGTAATATCGCCCTTGGGAATGCGTTCGCAGCTCGACCAATCAGTGCAAGCTCCGCTGAGGTGAGATCTCCAGCGGTGATCTCCGTACCAAACGCTGAGTTGTAATCGGAAATGAAATCGTCTGAGGTGGGGATGTTCAAACCTACCGGAAAGAAACCCGTATTTTCATAATTGTAATATCTCTGAAAGTTTGGCGTATTCCCGGTTATGTCGCCAGCTTGAAAACGGAAATCAGGATTAGCCCAGTCATCGCCGCTGCCAAAGGTTTCTCCAGGCCGTTCGCCCATTTTCAACCCAGCATCGTCAGCGTACTCAACCGCGAAAGTAATGTTGCCCTTTCCGTCTGAAAAATTTTTCCCCCACATCGCCGAAATAGTATTTTGATGCGCATCCCAATCACTCGAAGCCCCAGAAGTCACGTCCAGCGCAAAGCCCTCAAACGAATCCTTGAGTATAATATTCACAACACCCGTGACTGCGTCAGCGCCGTAAACAGCGGAGGCCCCGCCTGTAAGTACTTCAACCCGATCTACCATTATCTTCGCAATGGATCCCAGATCCACTGCAGAGGAACCCTGAAGGCCGCCTACATGCCTCCTGCCATTAACAAGCGTTAACGTTCGGTTGACGCCTAAATTCCGTAAATCCAATAGGTTTGCGCCATCTGGATCAGTTGAATCGATTGTCATCTCCTGCGTTAGAGATCCTACTAACGCGGGTATTTCACTAATTACATCAATCAAAGCAAATTCGCCTGACTCAACAATTTCTTCAGCGTCGAACCCCTGGACTGGTTGCGCGCCAGTGAGGTTACTGTCTCGAGCTATCCTAGAACCCGTGACAACAACCTCTTCAAGAGTCGTTCCTTCAGGATCAGCAAAGCTGACCTTAGGATCACAAAGGCCGAACAGTAATGATGCTGTTATACCCAGCAAAACTTGTTTATAAAAAATCTTATCCCTTAGAAACACTCCAGTCATGATGACTCCCCCAAATTTTGTGTTGTTTACCATTTCGGAATCCTCTCAGATGAGGAGAAACCTCGGTGGTTTATCAAAATTGATGACGCACCCTTAGTAGGCTTGCAATTACTAGACCAAACAAAGTGACTTGGAGAGCATCATTTTTTCCGCAACAAGAAGTGACCGGAGCTAAAAATGCATTAATTTAGAGCGTTAGTGCGGTTTAAAGGTGCATGAGGTGACGCATTTTTTTAATTTGGAATAATATTCATTGTTCGATTTTCAATTCGGAGCAAACGCTTTTATCAGCCATTGAGTCGCGCTAACACTAGTTAGTGGCCCAAAGTTCCTCTGCACAGAGTTAGAATGGATAACAATTTGGTTCGCTAAGGCGACTACTGACGCGCAGAGCAATTCTGCCGCTCGAACTTGGACACGTGACAACGCAGAATAAAGTCTTTGCGTGAGCAAACAGCTTTGGAATAGTTTATGACTTTCTGAAGCTATTTGACGATTTAGTCGTTCAAAGCGCTTCCATCTCTCAAATTTCAAAAAGACGTTTCTAGTATCAAAACCTCACCGGGAAATTTGCAACATGATATGCTCATAATCAGTCCCCCTGAACATGACATAAGGTTCTCCGCTGTCGAAACTGCTCGAGATTTTGTCGACACTCCCCTTCGGTCCGACAATCATTATGTGAGGACCCTCTTTTATCCAAGACCCTTTTGATTGATCCACATTGTAGGGGTCGTCATTGTCGATAGGCACGTCGCCCCGAAGCATGTATGAAAAACCGAGTGTGTCCGTGCTAAAAGGTTTCTTAGCATTGAGCGCAGCCATTAACTTTTGCCAGATCGCGTCGTTGCACATCGGGTTTTCATATTTAGGCGGCATACCCGGGTTGCATGTCCAGCCGTTGCTGCCTTGGAACAACACCTTGCCCGTCTCATCAAGGACCGTCGCCGTGTCGCTAATAAAATTTGGCCCAGCGGATCTTGCCATTGCTATCTTTTCTTCATCAGTTAGAGCAAGAGCTACATCTGGTAGGATTGAAAACATAACCGATACACTAAAAACTAAAGTTACTAACCGTCTCATAAAGATCCTCGCTTTGATACTTCCTACTTTTTCTCTAAAAAAAATTCACTCGTTAAATGACACATTCGCATGTCAAATGCTCCATTCAAACATGAGACTCACTCATCAAGAGCCTTCGTCTTAATAAACCAGGACGTGGCCTCCTTTTCTGGACTTAAAACGAGGCCTTCAGGAATTGAAACGGGATAGCTAGCGGGCCAGCACC
>JAYYDI010000174.1:0-3909 GCA_036161055.1 Pseudomonadota bacterium | reverse complement strand
CTCTAAGCGAACAACGTTTCACTGGGGAACCTATGATGTTGAAACTGAAAGGGGTGAAGTAGTTGCCTCTCTTCCCATTGCCGCTGATCCTGATCCCTCTCCTTTAGCGGACAATCTTAAAGGGAGCTTGCGCAATAAACTTCGGATACCGAGCCCAATGGTGCGAGCAGGTTATCTAAAATCAAAAGGAAATTCAGGAAATAGCAGGGGCCGAGAGCCATTTGTGCCAGTCTCCTGGGAGTATGCAGAAAAATTAGTGGCTGAGGAACTCACGAGAGTTCGGCGTTGCTTTGGAAATGAAGCTATATTTGCGGGCTCTTACGGCTGGGGGAGCGCGGGAAGATTTCATCATGCTCAGGGGCAGTTGCATCGCTTTCTAAATCTTATCGGTGGTTGTACTCGTTCAGTTAACACCTATAGTTTCGCGGCAGCTGAAGTCATCCTACCCCACGTGGTTGGACGGGAAAAATCTTTTATCAGCCAACCCTCGAACTGGCCCAACTTGATCAACAAGTCGGAATTATTTGTCGCTTTTGGCGGACTTCCTGTGAAAAACAGTCAAGTTACTTCCGGCGGATTGAGTCAGCACTTACAAAAAGAGTATATGTACGCTGCCTCTAAATCGGAAATTAAATTTATAAACGTCAGCCCGGTAAAATCTGATATTTTAGAGAGCCTTGAATCAGATTGGATAAGCATTGTTCCAAATAGTGACGTTGCTTTCATGCTTGGGCTTGCCTTTACTATTGTATCAGAAGGTCTTCAAAACAAGGCTTTTCTCGAGAGATACTGCGTAGGATTTGATAGGGTAAAAGACTATCTTTTTGGCCTTTCCGACGGGACTGAAAAAACCCCCGAATGGGCTTCCAGTATTTGTGGGGTTAGCGCAAACTCCATCGTGAGCTTGGCCAGGAGGATGGCGGAAAAAAGGACAATTCTATCTGCGAGTTGGTCTCTCACTAGACAAGATCATGGTGAGCAGAATTACTGGATGCTTATAACTTTAGCATCCCTTTTGGGACAAATAGGATTGCCGGGCGGGGGCTTTGCTTTTGGCTATGCCGCCGAAAATAAAGTTGGTGTATCCGGTTTTTCCGCCAGCTTGGCGCGTTTTGCTCAGGGCCTTAATCCAGTCTCTTCATTTATCCCGGTTGCTCGCATATCAGACATGTTGCTAAATCCGAATTCACGATTCTCTTACAACGGCAGAGACTACTCTTATCCAGACATAAAACTTATTTATTGGGTCGGAGGCAATCCATTTCATCATCACCAAGATTTAGGTCGATTAGATGCTGCGTGGCAACGACCTCAAACGATTATTTGTAACGAGATTTATTGGACTGCGACTGCAAGGCGCTGTGATATTGTTTTCCCCGTGACTTCATCTCTAGAGAGAAACGATATAGGCGGATCTCCCGCTGAGTCTTTCCTTCTCGCAATGAAACAAGCGTGTTCACCCGTGGGTGAGGCCCGAAGCGATTACGATATTTTTTCGGGGATAGCTAACAGGCTTGGGGTGGGTGATCGTTTTACGGAAGGGCTTGACGAATTCGGGTGGTTAAAGAGACTTTATAAGGAAACAAAGGATGGTTTGGGGGTTGCTGGCGAAAAAATGCCATCTTTTAACAGGTTTTGGAAAGAAGGCGAGATACGGCACAGTTCAGCTCAGAAAAATTATTCAATGCTAAAAAAGTTTCGTGATTCACCTGCTTCTTATCCGCTTTCCACTCCCTCAGGAAAAATCGAATTATTTTCTCAAAAAATCTCCGATTTCAACTACCAAGACTGCCCTGGTCAAGCGGTTTGGATTGAGCCGAACGAGTGGCTTGGAAGCGAGAAATCAAAGTTCTTGCCTTTGCATCTTATAACAAATCAACCGGCGGATCGGCTTCATAGTCAGTTAGACTTCGGCCCGTTAAGTATTTCCGGTAAAGTTAATGGAAGGGAAAAGATTGTTATCAATCCAAACGATGCTATCGAAAGGTCATTAAAGCAGGGGGACATAGTTCGAGTTTTTAATGACAGGGGGGCGCTATTAGCCGGAGTAGAAATCTCCTCGTCAGTGAGATCTCGTGTGGTTCAGATGGCCACAGGGGCTTGGTGGGATCCTACACCGGGTGAACCTAGACGTAGTTTATGTAAGCACGGAAACGTCAATGTTCTAACAAAAGACCAAGGAACATCAAGTTTGGCCCAGGGACCGACCGCGTTATCCTGCTTGGTTCAGATTGAACTTTATAGAGGTAATCGTTTAGAAGTTACAGCTCATGAGTCGCCTGAGATTTTGTCTGTTACCGAGATCTAAAAATCCCGTGAGCTAAGAAGTCAGAAATTAAAATCAAACTTAGGTTACACTTTTCTAAAATCCTTAAAGGGTTTTACCCGCTTATTAACGGAGTATACGATGAAGTTATTTAACTCAATTGGACCGAACCCTAAGGTCGTTCGGATGTTTATGGCCGAGCTCGGGATTGAGATTGAAAAGGAAGAAATCGATTTAATGGGAGGCGCCAATCGTCAGGAACCTTATCTTTTAGTGAATCCTGGCGGACAACTTCCTGCATTAGAGCTAGATAGCGGTGCGGTTATCTCGGAGATCACAGGAATTTGCGAATATTTAAGCGAGCGCCAGGGGGGGTCTTCTCTGATTGGTCAAAACCCAGAGGAGAGAGCTTTGACTCGGATGTGGGTCAGGAGAATTGACCTTGGTATTGTAGAGAACATAACTGCAGGCTTTCGTTACGCGGAAGGAGCTCCTATTTTCAAGGATCGAATGAGGCTTATCCCGAATGCCGCAGAAGATTTAAAAAAAATTGCGCAGGAAAAGATAACTTGGCTAGATAATCTAATAGCGGGGAAAGAGTTTATTTGCGGAGACCGGTTCTCTCTCGCAGATATCATGCTGTTTGTCTTTCTAGAGTTTGGTGCGACGGTTGGGCAACCACTAAACGAAGCAAATAAAAATATTACCGCTTGGTATGAGAGAGTGTCTATGAGAGCTAGCACCTCTGCCTGATGGATGCGTAGCAAAAACTCAAGGTTTTTTCCGCTTTGCTTCGATGTCACGAACAACTCTGAAACCCAAATGGTTGGTAGAAAAATCTTTTTCCTGGAATTGCCTCGCAGAGGGCCTATATCTTTTACAGAAATCCTGCGAACATAAAAAAGAGCCTCCTTTTATGACGTTCATCCTCGAATTATAGGGAGTGTTGGTCCACTCCCACACATTTCCGATCATATCGAAAAGTCCTATTTCGCTGGGTTGATAACAGCCACTTGGAGAAGCGTCAAAAAAGCCGTCTTTGCCTGTGTTAAGTGAAGGGAATATCCCTTGCCAAGTATTCGCAACAGGTTTTCCCTCTCTGTCGTATGCCCCGGACATCTGATCCTTGCTGTCAATTAAGCCCAAACTCGCCGCGTATTCCCACTCGGTTTCTGTCGGTATTCTTGTTTTGCTCCACAAGGCATAGGCCGTTGTATCTTTTAGAGACACATGCACGACTGGGTATTGGCCTTTCCCCTCGATGTCGCTGCCGGGTCCTAGAGGCGACTTCCAAGTGGCACCTGAAATTAGTTCCCATGAAGGAATATTGTCCAAGGCTATTCTGCTCCAACTCTCCTTTTTTTCTTTGGATGAGAAAACAGCTGATCCGCTGTCAGTTTTATTCAACCCTTCGCTTTTTTCTGCATCGGTAATATATCCAGTTTCGGTAATAAATCTTTGAAACTGATTGTTAGTGACTTCGTGTATTTGTATTTCGAATGCGTCCACGTTTGTTGAGGTTGGTTCTCCCTCTTCCGGATACATCGGCTTTTTATTTTTAATGAACGAGCCGGAGGGTATTCGCACGAATTTACCTTGATCCTCTTTTGCGAGACCGCAGGCCTCGGTAGCCTCGGCCATAG
>JAYYDI010000173.1:0-2856 GCA_036161055.1 Pseudomonadota bacterium | reverse complement strand
AACGACCAAAGGTTTTTTCTAAGAACTTCATACCATTTGTATTGATTGAAATAGACTCATCTAAGAAGTCTTTCTCATCCAGCGCTAGACCTGCAGCCACTAATGACAAGGAATTAACGTTAAAAGGCTGCCTCAGACGATTCATCAGATCGGCAATCTCAGGATTACTTACGGAATACCCTATTCGCAAACCCGCTAGACCATATGCTTTAGAGAAAGTACGAGTAACTATTAGATTGTCGTAATCTTTTTGAAGGTCTATACCATTCGGATATTGCTCACTCTGAACATATTCAAAATAGGCTTCGTCTAAAACAACTAGTACCGAACTGGGCACATTATTCATAAAATAAATGATCTCTTTTTTTGAGACCCAAGTGCCTGTCGGATTATTTGGGTTCGCTAGGAAAATCATTCGGGTTTTTTCGCTTACGGCTTCTAATGTCCTAACCAAGTCAGGCTGGAAGTCATTTGTTTCAATTTCAACTAAATCGGCGCCCAACGACCTAGTTAACAAAGGGTAAACAACGAAACAATGCTTAGAAACTATGGCCTCTGTTCCCGGTCCTAAAAATGCTCGCGCTAACATTTCCAGAACATCATTAGATCCGTTACCTAAGGTGATCATCTCCGGAGAAATGCCTAATCGGCCCGAAAGTTTTTCTTTGAGATAAAAAGCTCCTCCATCGGGGTACCTAGCTAGATTTCGATGCTCTTTCGAAATTGCGGCCAAAATTCTCGCAGGAGGACCGAGAGGATTTTCATTCGAGGCTAATTTTACCAAGTCTCCTCTTCCGATTTCTCGCTCAAGTTCTTCGATCGGCTTACCTGGTTTGTAAGGAGCAAGATTTTGCAACCCGGATCTAGCTAGCTTACGAAACAAACCAGCACTATTCATAAGTAAGCGCCGAGGGATAACTACCCAAAACCGTTATCGATAAAGAACGATTTTTAAGTTCTTTCATAGCGGCTTGAACTACCAGTTCTTCAACATGCCCCTCAAAATCAATAAAAAAAACATAGGACCACTTGCCATCTCTGGCTGGTCTCGTCTCGATCGAACTTAATGAGATGTTGTGGAGATGGAACGGCTCGAGTATCCTGAATAGGGCTCCAGGCTCATTTTTTGTAGAAACGATTATCGAGGTCTTATCAGACCCGCTCACAGGAATGCTCTCTAACCCTAAAACCACAAACCGAGTCTCGTTATTAGACTCGTCCTCTACTCCTTCCACTGCTTTTTCAAACCCATAGATCTCTCCTGCAACTTTGCTAGCTACCGCTGCCGAACTTACAGATTCTGATGCTAGCCTTGCCGCCTCCGCGTTGCTTGAGGTAGCGAGACGGGGAACCCCCGGGTAATTCAAATTCAACCAATTGCGGCATTGGGCTAGAGCTTGCTGATGCGCATAGATCTTGTCTACCGATGTCTTGGAATCGCCCTTAGTCAAAAAACAATGAGTGACCTTTATTTTGATTTCTCCACACACACTGATTTTAGTGTCCAGCAACCTGTCAAGTGTGTTACCCACAATTCCTTCAGTGGAGTTTTCTATGGGAACAACCCCGTAATCGCAGTTCTTCGAAGAAACGATCGAAAAAACATCGTCTATTGTTTCCATCGGCTCCGATGAGACAGAGCTCCCAAAATGCTTTAACGCAGCTTCCTGCGTAAAAGTTCCCTCTGGCCCTAGAAAAGCGATTCGCATTGGAGATTCCTGAGCACGGCACGCAGAAATAATTTGTCGAAACACTTGTGCTACTGCCTCATTAGGAAGCGAACCCTCATTTTTATCAATTATGGCCTTCAAAATATTTGCTTCTCTTTCAGGACGATAAAAGACAACTTTTTCGTTGTCTGCCCATTTTTGTTTAAGTTCACCAACTTGTTTCGCAAGAGACGCTCTTTCATTAAGTTTTAAGAGGATTTCTTTATCTATCTTGTCTATGGCGATGCGCATCTGTTCTAAACGGCTGTCGTCTGATCCAGAATTTTTCATGAGACTCGGCCCATCCTCTTCAGTCACTGTAATCTTTCTATATTAAAGAAACCTGCTAGTTATCTGTGTCGTCTTCAAGTTCGTTTACCGCTGCTATGCCCACGAGCTTCTCTTCATCTGCAAGGCTTATCAGCTTGATACCAAGGGTATTTCGACCCTGCAAGGAAACCTCATTGCTGGAGATTCTCACAAGGGTTCCCTGATCGCTTATTAGAATAACCTCATCGCCGCTTGAGATTTCTATCGCCCCAACTAACTTTCCATTTCTGGTAGAGCCCTTCATACAAATAACGCCCTGCCCGCCACGGCCAATAATCGAATAATCGGCTATCTTGCTTCTCTTCCCATAACCATTTTCACTGGACAAAAGAATCTCACTATTTTCAGAGGGTATTATTAATGATATCAACTGCTCTTCTTTTTTTAATTTAATTCCACGGACACCCCTAGCTGTTCTTCCCATCGCTCTCACATCAGATTCTTTAATCCGTATTGCCTTACCACCAGAACTGAACAACATAACGTCTTTAGTTCCATCCGTTATGGACGCCCCGACCAGCGTATTGCCTTCATCCAACTCGATAGCAATCAACCCGGTACTTCTAGGGCGAGAAAAATCCTTCAATGGAGTTTTCTTGACAGTCCCATTCAATGTAGCCATGAAAATAAATCGATCTTCATCATATCCTTTGATTGGGAGCATAGCTGTAATTTTCTCACCCTCATCTAACGGGAGGATATTAACGATAGGCCTGCCTCGAGCTGTTCTGCTGGAAGGGGGAATTTGATAAGCTTTCAACCAATAAACTTTTCCCTTGTTGGAGAAACAGAGAAGCGTCTCATGAGTATTTGCTAT
>JAYYDI010000172.1:0-2925 GCA_036161055.1 Pseudomonadota bacterium | reverse complement strand
CTCGGCCGCTACTCGCATATCACAGAGCAAAGCGAGATCCATACCGTACCCAGCAGCAGCGCCATTCAACGCACAAACGATGGGTGTATCAATGTTCCACATGACATTGATTGGCGCGTCGCGCAAATCAAACAGCTGCTTCGGCCGATTGCTCCCTTTCGACGCCTCCGAACCAATGCCGCCCTTGGCAGTATCAACGAGATCTAAACCTGCGCAAAAGCCGCGACCGCGTCCTGTTAGAATGATGCAACGAGTTTCGGGATCCTTGTTAGCTTCCGTCATTTTTTTTGACAGCTCTTCAAGCATGTCTCGACTGATTGCATTCATTCTCTCGGGTCGATTCAGAGTAATGACAACAACATGATTATCACAATTTTCGATAAGAATTTCGTCAGATGCAGCTTCACTTACAGCCATTTTTTTCCCCCAGGATTTTACGTGTATTAATAAAGTACTGTATATCACGAACCAGTCTGTTTTTGCGACGGTGCAATCTAGAAAAAGCCACAACAGTGTCAGCATGACCCATACCAGAGTATACCTCTCGAGTGGCTTTTCCCCCAACCGCTAACTGCTTCTTCATTAAACTCTTCGAGTTTCCTCTCCGCACTCGCTCGTCGAGAGCTCCGTGTAACAAATATAACTCGGGTGCGAGATTGTTGACAAAATTTATTGGCTGAGATGCCGGGTAGAGCTTTTCCGGTCCAAACAAATCCCAATGATCACTATCTGAAAAAGGAAAAAAGTCATACGGGCCAGACAGTCCAACCATTCCGCAAATCTTAGCGTGATAGTTTGAAAGTTTATGATCTAACGCAATCAAAGCAGCAATTTGGGCTCCAGATGAATGACCCATCACAAAAATATTTTTCCGGATCTCGAGAAGATCTAACAGCTCATCCATCAGAAGCGAAGCACTCTCTAAAATCCTCGAGAAACGATGCTCAGGATATTTAAGAAGGTCGGGAATTAGAACATTTACCCCGTTAGAGCATAAGGTGTCAGCGACAAAGCGATAGTCCTCCTTGCTATATGACCGCCAATTCCCTCCGTGGAAAAAAATGATGGTGGGGGCATCTTTGGCAAAGTAGTAATAATCCGCTTTTAAATCTCCCGAACTAAAACACTCGATTTGACTCAATTGGTAATGACCAAATCTTGCTAAGAAGTTTAAAATCTGCAATCCCACTTTTTCATATAGACTTATCAGCATAGGCATCCATGGAAAAAAAAAGTTGTATTGAGTAACATGGACTTTAGCTTTTTTTCTTTGAATAAAGAACAGAGTATGGGTTTAAAACTTAATGAAACGCCGCTCCTAGGCTACTCCTAGCCTAACCCTTTGCAGTAGACATAGAAAAATTGAAAATTAAGAACCTTTTGCTGGCCACAGCAATTACACTGGCGGCCCAACAAGCAGTTTGCGACAACCTCTTTGAAAGCCCTATCCAAAGAGTAGAAGCACTGCGAGATAAAATCGTAATCGATGGCAGTATAGAGGAACCCGTTTGGAAGCTAGGCACAAAGCTCTCAGATTTCAGAGTGGTTGACCCTGAGAGTTTGGGCGTCCCGTCACACAGAACAGCAGTAAAACTGCTCTATGACCAACGCGGTTTGTATATTAACGCTTTGTTAGAGCAGCCGATCGACACATTGATTGAAAGGCTTAGCGTACGAGATCAATTTTTGGATCGAGACGGTTTAGTCCTTGTAATAGATCCGGCTGGAACAGGCAACTATGGCTATTGGTTTTCATTGAATCTTGGAGGCGCGATGACGGATGGTACTGTGCTTCCTGAACGGAGGTTCGATAGACAATGGGACGGTCCTTGGCGAGGAGCAACAAAAATTTTGAAAGACGGGTGGAGTGCCGAGTACTTCCTTCCTTGGACAATGTTTAATATGCCAATGAAAGAGGGCCAAAGAACAATCGGTTTTGGAGCCAAACGGCTTCTTTCAAGCAAAGGTGAGGCCTGGGCATTGCCTCCATTGCCAGACTCCGGCCCCGTTTTTCTGAGTGCACTGAAAAAACTTTCGATAGAGAATTTATCTCCCTCGAAGGAGCTCGTTTTTTACCCATTCGTCTCTTCCTCTTATGACTCAATTGATCGAATCGATCACCATAAGGTTGGGTTTGATTTATTCTGGAAACCTTCTAGCAATCTTCAGCTAAGCACGACCTTGAACCCTGATTTTGGCAATGTAGAAGCCGATAAAGTAGATGTGAATCTGTCGCCCTTTGAGACTTTCTTCCCGGAAAAAAGAACTTTTTTTCTTGAAGGGCAAGAGATTTTTACAACTTCCGCACAAAGAACCAGCGGTAGATCAGGGAAAAACCCCCTGATACTGGTCAACACAAGACGAATAGGCAGTCCCCCTCAAATGCCCGATTTAGAAGGGTTTGAATATACAGATAACACATCAAACAGCCCATCTGAACTTCTCGGAGCAGTAAAATTGACCGGACAGTATGGAAACTTCAGATACGGGATCCTAAGTGCGATTGAAGAAGACACTTTTTCAAAAGGTTTAATTCTCGGAAAGGCAGTTGACATTGATCAAAAAGGGCGGGGGTTTCATGCGCTGAGAATTCTGCACGAGACTAACGACAGTGGCCGAAGAAAAGGAGTCGGCTGGATTTCAACTCTAGTTAGTCACCCGCAAGGAGATGCGTCGGTGCATGGAGTTGATGGTCATTTTTTATCTAGAAGCGCGAGATGGAAGATCGACGGTCAGGTACTTATAAGTAATAAGGAATCTTCAAACGGTTTTGGAAGCTACGTTGATTTTCGGTATACCCCGAGACTGGGTTTGCGGCATGATCTTGTATTAGATTACTTTGACTCAAATTTCGTTGTAAGCGATTTTGGATTCCTTCGAAGAAACGACACCTATGGGACAAATTATAAATTTACATTGACAAAC
>JAYYDI010000171.1:0-11432 GCA_036161055.1 Pseudomonadota bacterium | reverse complement strand
TGAAACAGCGGGAGGCTCAAGAACAAATCCTTAGCTTGTTTAAAAACGCTAATGAAAATGCCGCTATATTCAAAAAGACACAGAGCTTTTTAAGAGACGCGATTGTAGGTGATAGCCAAAACAAATTTTTTGAATCGTTACACTCTGGAACTCGTACCCATCTTGGATGCGAATATTCTCTGATTATATTAGGGAGAAACGAGTCAGAAATTAGTTCCTCTATTCGGGTCAAGGACAAAAACGCCCTTAGCATTGATGTTTTAAAACTTTGTAGGTCTGCAACACCAATTTTGGGTCCGCTTTCTAAAAGACGGAAAAAAGAGTTATTTTTCCAAGAGACTGAGAAAGCGAAGTCATTTGCAGTTGTGCCAATAAGGGATAACCAAAAAGATATAGCCCTTTTTAACCTAGGCCATGAGAATCCGGAATTTTTCTCTGAGGGAAAGGAGACTCTTTTTCTAGAGTTTCTAGCTGATATGTTTTCTGTGTTGATACCAAAAAATCTTAAACACCTAAATGAAAAACGCTAATCCCAACGGCAAAATAACTTTATTTTTAAAACACCTTTCCGTCGAAAAGAGACTGGCAAAAAATACTGGTATAAGTTACGAGCGAGACCTGCAATCTCTAGAGAAATTCATTACGGAACAAAAAAATAAAACAATTGACACTACCAATGGTGCAGACGTTCAGGATTTCATCGCTTCCGATTTCAAGAAGGGCTTATCGGCCCGAACTATCCAGCGAAAAACGTCGGCAATAAGAGCATTTTTTAACTTTCTTCAGGAAAGAGAAGAGATCAAGGTTAACCCAGCAAAGAATATAAGACCGCCGAAAACCAAGTCTAACCTCCCAAAAACCATTGATCCTGATCAAATTACCAGAATACTAAAAGGTTCCAGCAAAACTTTTTTCGAAGTGCGTGATAAGGCTATGTTAGAAGTTTTCTATTCGTGTGGGCTCCGGCTCTCTGAACTGGTAGGGCTTAACCTGACAGACGTCTCGTTAGAGGAATCGAATCTAAAGGTTTTAGGCAAAGGAAATAAAGAACGGATTCTTCCGATAGGAAGGAAGGCAAAAGAAACCTTGATCGATTGGTTGCAATGCAGGAGCCAAGTAAGGGGAAGGGGAGACACAATTGAGAAAGCCTTATTTTTAAGCAATCGAGGTGCAAGAATTAGCAAGAGAAATGTACAAAAAAGACTGGTCGCTTGGGGTTTAAAACAAGGAAATGCGGCAAAAATTTATCCACACAAAATTCGGCACTCTTTTGCTACTAATTTACTCGAATATAGTAAATATTTAAGAACCGTACAAGAGTTTTTAGGTCATGAAAATATAGCGACCACCCAAATCTACACGCATTTAGATTTTCAACACCTCGCTAAAATCTATGACGAAGCCCACCCAAGAGCAAAGGAAAATAAAGGCAAAAGAGATGATTAAGGTCATAGGATTTGACTTAGATGACACTCTCTGGGATGTAATGCCGGTCATAAAAAGCGCAGAGAAAAAACTGAGCGATTGGGTACTATCTAAAATTCCAGAAGTTCGCTACGGGTTGGCAGAAATAAAGCAAGCCAGAGAAAAAATTCTCTTTAAAGATCCAGCAATAGGTTTTCAATTCACGAAAATGAGAAAAGCAATCCTAAAAGAAATCTTCGAATCTCACCTTAAAGATCCGAGATTAGCGGAAAAATTAAGCCAAGAGGGAATAGAAATTTTTCTTAAAGCAAGAAGTCAGGTAGAACTGTTTCCCGGAGTCGAGCAAACTCTAGAAACACTTGCAAATCAATACGAACTCGGGGTAATAACCAACGGTAACGCAGATATTAAAAGTATGAAAATATCTAAGTATTTTAGTTTTACAATATCAGCTGAGGAAGTTGGAGCGCCAAAACCACACGAAGAGATTTTTCTTGCTGCCCTCCAACAAACAAAAGTCGATAAGCATGAGTTTGTGTACGTAGGCGATGACATGGTTAACGACATCGACGGAGCGAAAAATGTAGGAATGATTACCGTTTGGAAAAAAAACTACGCTCGCCAATTTGATGGAAATACTATTCCCGATAAAATCATCGATAGGATTGATGCTTTACCAAGGGCTATTCAAGAACTAATCAGTGGTTGACCGTTTTGATAAATTCTTTCAAGGCGCTAGAGTCGTTTTCTAAATGCTCTTTTCTGGTTGGCAAACCCTCCAAAAGCTCGATAATTGGATGCAAAACTTGAACCTCCGGTAGCGCTTTTAAAAGTAATGAGGGGAATTTAGCCGGGTGAGCAGTTGCTAGAGTGACAAGAGGAACTTTATTTTTTCTTTTCCTAAACCCCGCATCTAAGCCAACGGCAGTATGCGGATCAAGAATATACCCAGTCCTATCGTAGGTAGATCTAATTCTTTTTATGGTTTCTAAGTCGGAAACAGACGATGTAATGAATCCATCATTATTATCCGGGAGGTCCGACAAATCGATCCTAGCGGCACCGCTTGATTCGAAAGAGTTTATAAACTGGCGGAACTTGACTCTACTCGAACGATAAACATAAAAAAGATACCTCTCAAAATTACTGGCTACTTGTATGTCCATCGCGGGGCTTGAAGTAAAACAAACTTCGCCACGACGATATAAGCCTGTTTCAAAAAATCTATGTAGAATATCGTTTTGATTCGTTGCTAGTATTAATCTCTCTATCGGTAAACCCATTTGCTTAGCTATATAAGCGCTGAAGATATTTCCAAAATTCCCTGTTGGGACTGCCACTTGAAAACTTTTCGGCATTCCCAACTGAATATATATGGAAAAATAATAGACCGTTTGGGCCAGAACCCTGGCCCAATTTACCGAATTTACCGCCCCTAGTTTTAACTCTTTCTTAAAAGAAAGATCTCTGAAAACTTCTTTGAGTAGAGACTGGCAGTCATCAAAACTACCGTCAATAGCAATGCTGTGGATATTTGAATCCATTACCGTTGTCATTTGTTTCTCTTGCACCGAACTTGTCCTGCCTTCGGGAAACATAATAAAAACGTTTATATTTTTCTTGCCCTTCAAACCAGCTATAGCAGCACTTCCCGTATCTCCGCTTGTCGCGCCTAAAACATTTAGAAAAGTATTCTGCTGATTTAATATATGTTCAAAAACATTGCCTAGGAATTGAAGAGCTATATCCTTAAAAGCCAAAGTAGGTCCGTGGAAGAGCTCTAAAATATAATCTTCATCTACCTTAACAAGAGGCGTTACTTTAGGGTCCGAAAAATTAGAGTAACTCTTATCAACGATTTTTCTTAAATCGAGTTCGGGAATGTCGTCTATATAAAGCTTGAAAATTTCAAAAGCTAATTCGGAATATGACGTGCCACTCAAATCCCTGATATTCCGCCCTATAAACGGAATTCTTTCAGGGACCAACAAGCCTCCATCAGAACCAAGCCCCATGGAAACTGCCTCACAAAACGATAAACCTGAAACTCTCCCACGAGTGCTTAAGTATTTCACGATAGGCCTTTATTTTCTTTCAGCCCGGAATTATCCTAAATTCGTTCACCTAGAGATAGGGATTTAACAAATTTTTATTCTTTAAATCGCCTCGGAGCCCTGTTCTCCAGTTCTTATGCGAATAACATCCTCTAGCGGACTCACGAAGATTTTTCCATCTCCTACTTTTCCTGTATTCGCAGATTTAGAGATGGCTTCTATGACGCCTGACAAGCTTTCGTCTGAGATAGCGACTTCGATTTTTATCTTGGGCAAGAAGTCAACCACGTACTCTGCTCCTCGATACAATTCGGTATGACCTTTTTGTCGCCCAAAACCTTTAACCTCCGAAACTGTCATCCCTTGTACAGATATCTCTGATAGCGCTTCTCGCACGTCGTCTAGTTTGAATGGTTTTATTATTGCTGTTACTAATTTCATGTTTTTAACCTCATTTTATTCTTTCGTTGATCCCAAAAACTTTTCCCTCGAATGTAAATCTTACCGAACTAGAAAAGTGCAGACACAAGTTTCCAAAGTAGCTTCGACTAGATCAGCACTAAGTTAACTAAAAGCATTCCTTATGCCAATTTTTTTTCTGCATTGAAAACGTTATCTCCCAGATAAGATAAAAAGCTTGTTAGCCGCATTGCACGCTTTTAGTGCGGAGCTTCATAAGATCCTCTAATAAAGCCGCTTAGAGTATGCGGAAATTCTACTTTCTTTTAGTTTTGAAAAGGGCGTTCTCGAAATACAAAGAAAATGGGGGAACAAATTAACTATTTTCGCCCCAACTTGCGGCATCTAACTCACTATTCCTTGAAAATTGAAATACAGAAGAAGTCCCTGACTCAACTATCGATTGCTCAGACACGAGCGTGAGGACAGCATTTTGTTTAAATTCTGATAAATCACTAGCGCCAACATTTATCATTGTTGCCTTAATCTTCTGGATAGTTGATGCAATGGCTTCGGAGACTCCTCCCACATAAGGCACATAAGCGTCGACGCCTTCTTCAAACATAAGCTCACGTGAATCAGATCCATCGGTATATCTTTCCCAGTTTTGAGCCCGTCTCGTACCTTCGCCCCAATACGATTTAAACACTTGGCCATTAAAAGATGTTTTCGGGGAGGGGCTCTCATCCGTCATAGCAAAGTAGCGACCCATCATAACGAAATCTGCTCCCATAGCTAGCGCTAAAGCTATTTGGGTATCGTTAGAGAGACCGCCGTCAGAGCACACAGGGACATATCGCCCGGTTTCCTCAAAGTACAGATCTCGCCTTTTTACCACATCTAATAATGCAGAAGCTTGCCCTCTACCGACCCCTTTTTGCTCCCTTGTAATACATATCGAACCGCCTCCAATGCCTACTTTTACAAAGTCTAACCCGAGGCCTGAAACGAGATAATCGAACCCTTCAGACGAAACAATATTTCCACCGCCCAAAATAATTTCTTGATCGTATTCTTTTCTTATCCAATCTAAACCTTCCTTCTGAAACTCGGAAAGACCGTCAGAAGAATCAAAACAGAGGACATCGACCCCAGCTTCAATTAAGGCCGGGGCTCTAAGCTTATAATCCCGGGTATTTAAAGCAGCTCCAACACACAGACGTTTGGAATTATCAAGCAACTCCCGAGGGTGGCGCATGTGATCTTCATAATCCTTCTTAAACACGAGCGAACTTAAATTGCCGCTTTTATCTACAACAGGTAAACAGTTTTTCTTATATTTCCTCAGAAGACTATTAGCCTCACGAAGACTTAATCCCTCTTCTCCAAATATCACGTTATCTATTTTTGTCATGTAATGCTCGACAGGAGATTTCAAATTATCTTCATGTTCCCAAAAGTCTTGATCGGTGATTATCCCCAAAAGTTTGCCTGTAGCTGTTCCATCTGAAGTTACCGGAACCGTAGAGTGTCCAGTCTTTTTCATCAACGCAACGACATCCTCTAAGGTTTCCCCAACCAAAGTGTTTGTGTCGCTGGAGACGAAACCAGCTTTATGAGATTTTACTTGCGCTACCATCGCAGCCTGACTTTTAATATCCTGAGAACAGTATATGAAACCTAGCCCTCCCTCTCTGGCAAGCGCTATAGCTAGATTAGAATCTGTTACAGACTGCATCGCAGCGGAAACTATCGGAATATTTATATCAAATCTGGAGTCATCTCCTCCATACTTCGCTGCCATCGACGCGGAAAGACTTATCGTCTCTGACGACTGATCTTTTCTCGTTAATCTGGGTATTAGCAGAAACTCGCCGAAGGTTCTAGAAACGCCGTCCAAAATCTTAGCCATTGGGATTTTCCATTAAAAAGGAAACTGCAAAATTAAGATCTTTTTCAAAAAACACAAACATTCAAAGCTATTCTCGTATCGACTGTAGATTCTTTTCTTTTGAAATTAGAAAATCAACCACTTGGAGCATCCCTAGATTACTGTTACTAACCATCGAGCCCTCAATACGATATTTCCCGTTAACTATAAGCGCAGGTACTCCTCGCGCTGCATAGATTTTTTGCCTAGCTAGAGCTCTTTGATATTTTGCCTTGACGCCAAACGAGTCATTATAAGTCCGTAGAAATTTCTCCGGATCTACGCCGTATTCCGAGACGAACTCGGTCATTTTCTCAATGGTATCCAGCCGTCTTCCATTATTGTGAATCGCTCTAAAAATTTGAAGATGCAATTCCGGCAAAACTCCAAGAGACTCCAAGGTATAGTAGGTCCTTGCAAAAACCTGATATCCCGGAACATTCCATATAGCCGGACTTCTCTTAAAAACGATGTCTGATTCAAGCTGGGATTTCCATTGTGAAATGAGCCCCTCAAACCTGAAACAGTGAGGACATCCATACGAAAAATATTCAGTAACTTCGATTTTTTTTGGGTCTTCAGTTTGGATTGGAACAGAGAGCTTTGCATAATGTTTTCCCTCCTCATATTTCGATTCGGAACCAAACGAAAGGCCAGCGAATAAAACAAGTATAGTGCTCAGGGCTACTGTAGCTGATCTAAAACGCTTTATTATCAAATTTTCCTCTTCTTACATAAATTGAGCCGTTTTTTTCTCATTTTACCTAATACCACGAAGGTAGCTTGCAACAGCTTCCATTTCAACGTAAGTGAGATCTTTAGCGATGCCTCTCATCATTTTTGAGTCACCGTCATTTTTTCTTTCTCCTCTCTGGAAAGCGCTTAACTGGGCAACTGTATATTCTTCCCATTGACCCGCTAAAAGAGGAAAGCGAGCAGGGCCGTTACCAATTCCACTTGGGGAGTGGCATGAAGCGCAGGCCGCGATCTGTTTTCTTGGTATCCCTGATCGATAAATAGACCTTCCCATTTCTACAAGATCAGCTCTCGCAAAACCAAACTGGCGCTCTTTCCCCCCATAAAATTCAGCGATAATCAATAAGTCTTGATCCGACATGTTGTCTAACAGCCCCATCATAGAGGGAATTTGTCTCCTGCCGTCCCTAACATCCAATAATTGCTTATGGAGATATTGTTTGCCTTGGCCTGCTAGATTCGGAAAAGTTGGGAGCAGACTTACCCCTTCGGCACCGTGGCAACTAGTGCATACTGCCGTTAATTCCTTTGCATTAGGTTCTGAGTTAACAGTGCCGAAACATAGAGCCAATATAATTAGAGCTAAAAATTTGTACATCATTAATAAGTAATCGCCTTTTTTGTCCTAATAGACCATTGGGATGCTAAGATCGCTCACAATTATATACTCATTGAAGAAAAAATGTCCTTAAACTTCAGATCCGTTCAATTCTTAACAAGCGCTACAAAGGTATCGGAGTGCCCAACTGATTTGGGATCTGAAGTAGTCTTCTGTGGGCGGTCAAACGCGGGAAAATCAAGTGCTATTAACGCCTTAACAGGAAATCGGAGCCTAGCAAAAACAAGTAAGACTCCTGGGCGAACACAAATGATAAATTTTTTTTCTGTCTCTTGTGAAAAGCGAATCGTCGATTTGCCTGGTTATGGTTACGCTAAAGTTTCGTTAGCAACTTCGGCGACTTGGAGAAAAAACCTAGAAAGTTATTTGTGTTTTAGAAGGAGTTTGAAAGGGGTTATCCTTCTTATGGACATCAGACATCCTCTAAGAGATTCCGACAAAACGATGATGACGTGGCTCTGTTCTATAGACTTGCCCATCCACGTTTTGCTTACGAAATCGGACAAGCTTTCAAAAAGCTCGCGCTCGAGCGAGCTTACGCGAGTAAAAAAAGACCTCGGAGATAAAATCAGCTGTCAACTTTTCTCATCGAAGAGTCAGGAAGGCCTCGAGAACTTAGAGCAGGCGTTAGCCCATTGGTTAAATTAAAAAGGAAGATCTGGAACACTTTTTATTAGGGGAGAGTGAACCAGATCTCTTACTTCGGGTACTTTAGGGGGAATACCGAAGCAAGTCCTTCAGGGTTTTTAGACAGCGAGAAAAATAAAAAGTTCGATTTGTATACTTAATATTTTTTTTAGCTCAATGAGCCTCATCCCAATTTTTGCCAAGACCCAGGTCAACTACTAGCGGTATAGAGAGTGAGGCGGCATTCGCCATCAGCGAAGGTAATTCTTTAGCTACTAAATCAACCTCAGGCAAAGGAACTTCTAAAACCAGCTCATCGTGAACCTGCATAGTTATTCCAGAGGCAAGCCCATTTTTTTTTAGCCATTCATCTACTGATATCATGGCTAGCTTTATAATATCTGCCGCTGTTCCTTGCATTGGAGCGTTAATTGCCGTCCTCTCCGCGGCCTGACGCCTTTGGAAATTCGCTGATCGAATCTCAGGCAGATACAAACGACGTCCGTACAAGGTCTCGACATAACCGTTTTCTGCCGCTTCAGTTTTTATTCTCTCCATATAGGCCGATACACCAGGGTATTTGGTGAAGTATGAGTTAATATAATCCTGCGCTTCATTCCTCAAAATGTTTAATTGCTTAGATAGACCAAAAGCGGACATGCCGTAGATCAAACCAAAATTTATCGCTTTTGCTTTTCGACGATGCTCCCCTGTTACGTCATCAATAGGAAGTTGGAATATCTCCGATGCAGTAGTCTTATGTATATCAAGACCTTTTTGAAAGGCCGAAATTAAACCGAGATCCTCTGACAGGTGAGCCATTATTCTTAACTCAATTTGAGAGTAGTCTGCGGCAATTATCTTGCAATTTTTTTTTGCAGTAAAAGCTTTCCTAATTTGCCTGCCTTCCTCTGATCTTATAGGAATGTTCTGTAAATTTGGGTTTGAACTTGAGAGACGGCCAGTGGCTGTAACTGCCTGATGATAAGAAGTATGCACTCTTCCAGTTGCTTGGAATATTTGACGAGGCAGCTGGTCGGTGTAGGTTGATTTCAGTTTTGAAAGAGCTCTGTACTCTATAATTATTTTAGGTAAAGGATATGAGTAGGCTAGCTCTTGCAATACCGATTCTGCCGTCGATGGTTGCCCTTTTGGTGTTTTCTTAAGAACAGGCAACTCAAGTCTGTCATAGAGGATTTTTATCAACTGCTTTGGAGAGCCTAAATTAAATTCTTCGCCTGCCAAAGCATAGGCTTTCTTTTCAAGGGCATCGATCTTATCTTTCAACGCGAGGCTTTGTTCCGTTAATAACTTCTCATCTATCAAAACCCCTTTTCGTTCTAACTGTGAGAGGTTTCTGACCAGCGGCAATTCTATCTCTTCATAAATAGACTTGAGCGAGGGCTCTTCTTGCAACTTACTGGTAAAATACTGATATAGTCTGAGAGTGATGTCTGCGTCTTCTGAGGCGTAGTCTGTGGCGGTCTGGATATCGACTGAATCAAAAGTTATCTGCTTAACTCCTTTGCCTGCAATGTCCTCAAAAGACGTTGTAGTAATGTTGAGGTACTTAAGCGCTAGATCATCCATGTTGTGACGAGAAGCTACCGAGTTTAAAACATAGGACTGCAGCATCGTGTCCTCAATCTTCGCAGACACCTCGAGACCAAATTTCGCCAGAACGCTTAGGTCATACTTAATGTTTTGCCCAATGATAGTAAGTTCGGGATCCTCCAACAGCTTACCCAAACGCGCGAGCACCTCATCCCGAGATAGTTGCTCTAGGGAATTATCACAATTATGAGTCATTGGCACATAAGCAGCATTCCCAATCTCATGACAAAAAGATATTCCAACTAAGTCCGCTTTCATATAATCAATATCAGTGGTTTCTGTATCTAGAGCAAAGATCCTGCTTTCCTTCAGGTTTTTTAGCCATCTATCCAGATCAGCGTAAGTGAGAATAGTTTCATAATGTTGCGTAGAAACCTCGGAACCTTGTTTTTCCTCAGAAAATTTACTCTCCTTAGACTCGAGCAACTCCTCAGTCCAGGTTTTGAATTCTAATTCCTTGAATATATGAAGAAGTTTTTGCTTTTCCGGCTCTTTTTTCTTTAATGAGTCTAGATTATCTTTGAGATCCAGATCTTTGCGGATAGTAGCAAGATCAAAGGACATGGGAAGAAACTTTAGAGATTCTCGCAAGTTTTCACCTACTTTTCCTTTAATCTCGTGTGCCGAGGAAGATAATTTTTCTAAGCTGCCGTATTGTCCTAGCCATTTGACCGCTGTCTTAGGACCGCACTTCGGTACGCCTGGAATGTTATCAACGGAATCTCCAACTAAAGCAAGATAATCGATTATCTGATTCGGTCTGACCCCAAATTTTTCCTTCACAGCAACTTCGTCAAGAATATCGCCTGTCATGGTATTTAATAAAGTGACGCTTGGCGACACAAGCTGAGCTAGATCTTTATCCATTGTCGAAATTAGCGTATTCAGCTTTTTCTTAGAAGCCTCAGCGGATAGTGTTCCCATAACGTCATCTGCCTCAACTCCAAAAACAGACAACATCGGCAACCCCATTAATGAAACAATGTCCTGAATGATAGATATCTGACTTTTTAAGTCTTCGGGCATGGCAGGACGATTCGCCTTGTACTCGCTATAGATTTCGTTTCTAAAAGTTTTCCCTTTAGCATCAAAGACTACGACTAGCTCACTATCTGGATAATCAGAGATTAGCTTACGAATCATGCTGATTGTTCCTTTGATCGCTCCTGTCGGCTGTCCTTTGGAAGATATTAAATCTGGAAGTGCATGGTAAGCCCTAAACAAGTAGGATGATCCATCGACAAGCACTAAATGATAATTATTTTTCATTTTCATTTATAAATCGGGATTTTGAATAGAATTTGAAACACATTAAATTTTTGCTTAAGTTAATCACATTTTCCTTATTGCTAGCTATTTTTCCTCTAGCTTGGTCAGCTACTGTTCGTGATGAGGACGGAAAAATTGAGATTGTTGAGGGTGAAAAAAAGACCAGAGTTGAATACTGGAAGAGCGGTAAGTTAGCCATGATTAAGATTATACCAAAAAAAGGAAGAGCTTATTATCTCGTCCCTGCTCAGGGAAAAAATCCCTCAGAGGGAATTAAACATGAATCAAAATTGTATGCAGAATGGGTAATCATTGAGTTCTAACGCGTTTATCTTGCCGTTGCACATTTAAGAGAAATAGAAGAGACCGAAATATTCTTTACTGTCAAACCAACTAACGCTTTTATTAAAACCAGCTTCCATGGCTAGGCTTTCAATTTCGCTGGGAGAATACTTGTAAGAATCTTCAGTATGAATCTTCTCTTCTTTACTCAGAGCAATTTCAGTATTCATAACACTAATTTTTTGCTCTACTTCGCTGACTAGATGCATTTGAACGCAGCCTAAATTTTCATCGTAGGCAGCGAGATGCGCGAAGTTAATTGGATCGAATTCAGCAGCGCAAAGTTTGTTTATATGGTTTAGTATATTTAAGTTAAATTTTTCCGTTATTCCTGCGCTGTCGTTATATGCTTTATTTATTATCTCTGCGGATTTTTTAATGTCTAACCCCAAAAGAA
>JAYYDI010000170.1:0-5842 GCA_036161055.1 Pseudomonadota bacterium | reverse complement strand
GGCGCATTTACCGCGGGCCTAGATGCTGGAAAGGGGTTCAATACCTATCCATTGATGAATGGGCAATTCATCGCTGACATTGCTCTGAGCCTGGACCCTGCCTGGAAAAACTTTATTGAGAACGGTGCCATGATACAGTTTGTCCATCGATGGTTAGGAGCCGTCGTGCTCTTTGGCGTAATTATTCTAGGTTTGTTAAGTTTAAAGACCGGGCTTAAAGGGAGTTCCTTTATTCTCTTGTTAATCACTGCGTTTCAATTTATTTTGGGTGTCATGACCCTGGTGAACGGAGTGCCAATCGTTTTGGGAAGTTTGCATCAAGTAGTTGCGGTTATCATGTTCTTGGCTTTGGTGTACCTTGTCCACGTAACTCGGCTCAAAACGATGTGATTAATGAAAGTATGTCTTGGCCAAATAAACACTACTCCGGGCGACTTCTCAGGTAATCTCTTGGGTATTGAAAACGGGATCAAGATAGCCGCCTCCCAGAAAGCTGATCTTGTTGTTTTCCCTGAGCTTACAATCACTGGGTATCTCAGCCAAGATTTGTTGTATGACAAGGATTACATTGATGCAGCGCATGACTCCTTGAAGAAGGTTCAGCGTTTCTCCTTAGAGAGCGAACCAAACCTTTATGTTGTTTTAGGAAGTGTTGCAAGAAATCCAGGCCGAGGGAAGCCATTCCAAAATAATGCAGTGGTGCTCAATAAGGGCGAGATAATTGGAGAGTATACGAAGCAATTACTTCCTTTTTACGACGTGTTTGATGAGCTGAGATATTTTCAACCAGGCACTAGTTCGTTGTGTTTTAAAGTAAAAGATAAAAATGTTGGAATTGTTATCTGCGAGGATCTTTGGAACGACAAAGATTCAGATAACTATGAAGATGGCAAAGGGCCGCTAGTTCAATATCAAAAATTAGGCGTTGATGTTTTAGTATCGCTGAATAGTTCTCCGTATATTCAAGGGAAACGTGAAACTAGATTTTCGAGACTACTTAAAATAGCGAAGACGATTCCGAACATAGTTTATGTGAATCAGGTCGGAGGACAAGACGAGTTAGTTTTTGATGGGAACAGTTTTGTTATCGATGATGGGAAACTGACATTCATCGCTAGCGACGTTTTTGATAACTGTTATCCTTTGGTTGATATTGGGAGTATCGGTACTAAGATCACGATCCCAAAGAGAGAACAAGATAGTTTGAAAGAGCTCGAAGAGGTCCTCGTCTTGGGTTTAAGAGATTATGTTAAGAAATCTGGGTTTAGTCAGGTAACCGTTGCATCTAGTGGGGGTGTCGACAGCGCGCTCGTTTGCAAGCTCGCTTGTGACGCGTTTGGACCAGAAAAAGTGCATGCGGTGCGAATGCCGTCTATTTATAGTTCGGAAGATTCCAAAACAGATGCGCTCGAATTACATGAAAATCTGGGGTGTTGGGATTACGAGGTCCCGTTGGACCATGAACCTATTTTAAGAGAGCTCAATGAAAAGTACTCGCTTTATAACGATCAAAGGAACCTAGTTCGGTCTAAACTTGATAGTTCTGAGTACAATGAAATAGCCGATCAAAATATCCAGGCTAGGCTTAGGGACGTCTTTCTGATGCATTTCAGTAACGCCTTTGGAGCAATGCCGCTCTCGACTGGGAACAAAACGGAATCTGCTTGCGGCTATTATACTCATTTTGACATGAACTTTTCGTTTGCGCCGATAAAAGATCTATATAAGTATCAGGTAGTCCAATTGGCAATGAGAGATTCTCGAATTCCAAAAAATGTATGGAGCAAAGCTCCCTCGGCTGAGCTTGCATTTGGTCAAACAGACGAAGACAATTTATTACCGTACAAGATTCTAGATCCTTTAGTTATGGCTTATGTCGAAGAAAGCATTGGCTCTTTTAATTTGTTTCGGGATTGGTGCATGACTAATCGTCCTGAGCATATGCGCTTGGATAAAGAAGTTCTAGAAGAGTGGTTAGATTCTGATCAGGCTCCAACCGAGTATGAACGAATAGCAAGCATGATTGGAAAGATGGAATATAAACGCAGACAAACCTGCCCTGGTACAAAAGTATCTAAAGTTGCTTTCGGCGTGGGCCGGAGACTGCCGGTTGTGAACAAATGGTCTTGAACGAGAATTAATGCGAGGTAAGGCTTGACTGAAAATATTCTCTATGCCCAGTCTGGGGGAGTCACTTCAGTAATAAACGCGACCGCGTGTGGTGTGATCAAAACGGCGCGAGCCTCTAAGAAGTTTAAAAAGGTTTTCGCGGCTAAGAATGGTATTCTTGGGGTCCTGAACGAAGAGATAATAGACACAAGTCGAGAGTCCTCAAAGGTTATTGACAACTTGATTCACACACCCGGGGGTGCTTTCGGTTCTTGCAGATATAAGCTCCGGTCTATTGATGACGATCTTAGTGAATATGTTAGGCTCGTTGATGTTTTTAAGGCGCATAAGATTAGATACTTCCTCTACAATGGAGGTGGCGATAGCCAGGATACTGCAAAAAAAGTTGGGCTCCTGAGCTCGAAGTTGGGATACTCGATCTGTTGTATCGGGATACCGAAAACGATTGACAACGACCTCCCCATTACAGATTCCTCTCCAGGATTTGGTTCCGTCGCGAAATACATAGCTACCTCTACTCTAGAGGCAAGTCTTGATGTCAGGTCGATGGCGGAGTCGTCGACAAAAGTGTTTTTGTTCGAGGTTATGGGCCGAAATGCTGGCTGGATTGCTGCCTCTTCAGGACTAGTTAAATCCGATAGTTTGAGCGCTCCCCATGTAATTTTGTTTCCTGAGATCCAATTTGATGAAAACAAATTTATAAAAAAAGTTAAAGAAGTCGTCATTGAATGGGGATACTGCGTTGTTGTCACTAGTGAAGGGATAAAAAGGAAAGATGGTTCTTTTGTTTCAGATGCTGGCTCGATTGACGCATTTGGACATTCGCAATTAGGCGGAGTTGCGCCCTTCCTCGCGGATCTCGTTAAGCGAGAACTAAAGTTTAAGTGTCATTGGGCAGTTTCAGACTACCTGCAGCGTTCGGCCCGACATCTTGCGTCGTCGATTGATGTCCAACACGCTTACGCCCTTGGCGAAGCAGCGGTTCGGTTTGCCGAGAATGATCAAAATATGGTTATGCCGGTGATAAGGAGGATTCCTGGAAAAAAATATAAATGGAAGATCGAGTCAGCAAAATTGTCTCGAGTTGCCAACGTAGAACGAAAACTACCTCGGTCGTATATAACGCGAGAAGGATACGGAATTACAAAGAAGGCTATTGATTATCTCCTACCGCTAATCCAAGGTGAGGAATATCCTCCCTACGCGGCGGGGTTGCCCTGCTATGCTTATCCAAAGAACCAGCTGATAAAAAAAAAGTTACCAGCTTTTTTTGGCTAAATACTCTTTTTCGAAAGAGAGTTTTCCGCAGTTATACGAGCAGAGGAGCGATAACTAAGCTGACTATCGCCATGACGTTGATCAAGATGTTCATCGATGGACCCGACGTATCTTTAAACGGGTCACCTACTGTATCACCAACAACTGCCGCTGCGTGAACTTCGGAACCCTTACCGCCCAGGTTCCCTTTTTCTATATATTTTTTCGCATTGTCCCATGCACCACCAGCATTGGCCATCATTAAGGCTAAAAGAACGCATCCTAGCAAAGCTCCAGCAAGCATTCCCCCGAGGCTCTGAGCACCGAGACCAAATCCTACTATCGCAGGCATTGATACTGCGATGACGCCGGGGAGTATCATTTTTTTCAGTGCCGCTTTTGTCGCTATATCAACACACTTGGCGTGATCGGGTTCTGCTGTTCCTTCCATGAGTCCCGGAATTTCGCGGAATTGTCGCCTAATTTCTTCAATCATTTCCATTGCTGCATCACCAACTGACGTCATAGTGATCGATGCAATTAAAAAAGGAAGAACACCTCCAATAAAAAGTCCGGTAAGAACACTAGGGTTCGACAATTCCAAAGAAAAGTTTGGGTTGTTTGTGGCCATGGTTTCAACAAAAGCCGCTATTATTGCAAGCGCCGCGAGCGCTGCCGCTCCGATAGCGAACCCTTTGCCTATCGCCGCAGTAGTGTTTCCTACCTCATCAAGCCCATCCGTTATTTCTCTTACGTCGTCGCCGAGCCCTCCCATCTCAGCGATTCCGCCCGCATTGTCAGCGACCGGCCCGTAGGCGTCTAGAGCCATGGTCATTCCAACCGTTGCAAGCATGCCCACGGCGGCAATTCCTACACCATAGAGCCCTGCTAACTGGGTGGACGCAAATATTATTGCGCTGATTGCTAGAATGGGAATAACCACAGACTCCATTCCGACCGCTAGACCAGTAATCATTACCGTCGCCGTACCCGTCTTTCCTGACTCTGCAATTTTTTGCACTGGTTTCTTGGATGTATAGTAAGAGGTCACTACGCCTATGAGAATTCCTCCAACAGTTCCTGCTACGATCGCCCACCAAACTGATGAGGCTAGGCCGAGTTGTTGGACTAAGAAATATCCTGCAATTATTAAAAGAATCGCTGATATTTGATGGCCAAGTTCGAGAGCTCTTTCCGGACCCAGGGACGAAAGCATGTTAACGAGGATAATTCCAACAACTGAACATACCAACCCCAAAGATGCTAGAAGAAGAGGAAGAGCCATTAAAGATTCTCGGCCACCATCTGGTGCGAGGGTTGCAACTCCGAAAGCAGTGCTCAACGCTAAAGTCGAAGCAATCGCTACGGTCGCTATCATCGAACCGCAATAGCTTTCAAAAATATCTGATCCCATCCCAGCGATATCCCCAACATTGTCTCCAACATTGTCTGCAATTACCCCTGGATTCCTTGGATCATCTTCAGGAATTCCCGCTTCTACCTTCCCAACGAGATCCGCTCCCACGTCAGCGCTTTTAGTGAAAATTCCCCCGCCAACTCTGGAGAAGAGCGCAACGCTCGACGCTCCCATCCCAAACCCATGAATAGCATGAGCAGTTTCTGGGTCTCCACCAAAAAACCAGTATAACGAACCTAGGCCTAACAAACCTAATGACGCAACGCAAAGCCCCATAACGGAACCGCCATAAAACGCCACTTTCAACGCTGGTCCCGCTCCGCTAGTTTGCGCTGCAGTAGTTGTTCGAACATTCGCTTTTGTTGCAGCAAACATTCCAATATAACCTGCTGCAGCAGAACTCAATGCACCGACGGCAAACGAAAGAGCCGTTTTCCATCCAAGTCCGGGCGTTAAGAAAATGATTGCAAAAAGAGGAACCGCAAATAAGGTGAGCATTAGATATTCTCGATGAAGGAATACCATTGCCCCCTCATGTATAGCGGCAGCTATCTTTCTCACCTTCTCTTCACCTTCGGCATATCTGGCCATTAAAGCGAAAACAATAATTGCACACACTAGACCGAGCACACCGAATATTGGCGGAAGATCATTAATCATTTCCATATATTTCCCCAATCGTCTAAAGCGACTTGATAAAAAATGAATTGTTCAAAAGTTGTCAAAAATAAGGTCGCTATGGTAACTAAATGCTAGCAAAGTTTGAATAAATTTTTTTTAACCATCCTCGAGAAGCCGCCGCAGATCAATTATTGCGGCGTTCGCCCTGGAAATATGGGAGCCCATCACCAGAGAATGGTTAGCTAAAAAACCTAATCCACTACCATTCAGTATCATTGGACTCCAAACTGTATCCTGTGTTGGTTCAAGTTCTCTAATTATTTGTTGTAGGCTAACGAGTGCGTTTTTTTTCTCTAGGACCTCTGAAAAATCAGTTTCAATTGCCTTGAGTAAATGGATTAGAGCCCAAGTTGTTCC
>JAYYDI010000169.1:0-5003 GCA_036161055.1 Pseudomonadota bacterium | reverse complement strand
GGGCCTTGAAGTCATGGTCCAATAGCGATTATTTTCTTTAAATGAGGTCACGTTATTACTCTTTCTTTGATTAATATTTTATTTTTGAATCGGCTTACCACCCACCGCTATCAGCGCCACCTTTAATAGGCCCCGACAGGATATCAGTGACCCAGCCGCCGTAAAAGGCTCCTGGTTGAGGCCTGACTTTCTCCTTGCCAATGAAACAATCTAATTTTGACGGATAAAAAGAAACCCAATTGGCTATCCGACTAAATTCCTCAAAAACTCTTACATAACGCCAACCTGCACCGGGCTGACCAAGAACATTTAAACTTTCCCCGACTCCTTTCCATTCGCAAAACGACTCATGTCCGGAAGGCACAACTTCAACCAGCAGCTCATCCGGCGGAATATAATAAGTCGGCGCACTCGCCGTCTCTAGCACGCGCACACCCTTTTTTGTCCTCGCGATAACTTTCTCTTTGAAAAAAACACTAATTTCGTATTCAACCCTTTGAATAATAGGTGGACGAGGGTAATCCCACACTGACTCTTGCCCAACGCGAGGTTCTTCTGCGAAAAAAGGACGATGGTCGCCCCGATATTTCCAAGAAGACCTTGCGTCGGCAACCCATTTCTCGGGAGTTATAATAAGGATGTTTTTATCAGGCAGCTTTAAACACCTCTGGGCTAAAGAACCCGTGAAATTGATGAGGCAAATGATGCGGATGCTTAAGAATACAAATCGGATCGTCTATTTCATTCGCTTTGTGGATGCGAAGTTCACTGCGATGCTCAAAACCATTGTAAACGACTACCAACAAATACCCGTCCCCTTCATTTTTAGAGTCAGTGCTGGGCGCGAACATCGGCTCAGATCCATAGTAGCCGGGCTCTAGCTCAACCACGTTGGAGCTTCCGTCGCCAGAAATACGAGCCATCCCATTGAAAAAGCTATTTGACCCATTGTCTATCGAACAAGCTGCATAGGTAATCTCATTCCTTGTCCCGACATAAGATGGATTGAAGGTAGGAAACTCACATTCGTGATCGAAAATATCCTCCACTCTCAATAAACCCGATTTGAGGTTCAAAAAGTATCGCTTAAACCACCCACCCCCAAATCGCCCCTCGGGGTTAAAAACGTCCTTTAATGTTTCGTTAGCAATGAAACTGTCTTGAAACATGCCATCGATAACGATTTCACGCCCATTTTCGTAGGAGTTGCCGAAATGTATTATCGCCCCAGGGGCAGTCTCAAACCGCTTAACCTCGACCATTTTTTCTATATCAACAACAACGATTTGCATAGGAATGGCAGGATCAAATATCACTTGATCGGAGATTGTTCTGGTCCCAAGCACAACAGGCAACATGTTTCCAAAAACAATGGAGCCCAAGAAGAAAATCGCGTGTCGATCCGATAGCGCAAAATCGTGGCAGAAAGGAAAATTATCTAATGGGACCTGATGTTTTTCGGCCATCTGGCCGTTACGATCCACCCGATAGATGTTGAGGCAAGGCTTAGGTCCTCTGATGCCAAACCCAGAAACGCCTGCGCCGAAATTTATGTAATCTCCTGTCCGAGGGTGAATTTTGCCGTGAGCACTGAAGACCATCGAAGGCTCCAATCCGCCATGGTAGGTGAATTCTCCCCGGGTCTCTAAGTTGCTTGGGTCAACTTCCCATGGCTTTCCGCCCTCGTTCAAAGCCAAAAATCTGCCGCCGTGGTATACAGTGTTTGTGTTTGCTGGGTTCGCTGTCATTTTTAAAAAATTCGCTTTGAGGCCACCGGGAATCTGAGTACCAAAACCCCTAAACTTTATATCTTGGGTTTCCGTTTCCTTTAAATACTTTGGGGTTCTAACATAACGATTCTTAAAAAATACTTTTCCCTCTGAAAAAGTATAGGCACACAGCATCCCATCACCATCGAACCAGTGTCCGTATTTTTTTTCTCCAATCTTTTGACGACCCGGCCCGTTCCTGAAAAAGGTCCCTCTTAAATTTGTTGGCAGAGTCCCCTCAATATCTTTCATTTCATACTCATATTCTTGATCAAGGTTCTCAAGGCCTCCATGACAAGAAGGGATTTCATTTGTTCCTTTTAGAGAGAGAGACATATCGGATCCTGTATTAGCTAAAAGTCTGGCCATCGTATCATTGAAATTTCAGTAATACACATTTAATCCTCTCGCTACACATAGATCGTAAAAAATGCTATTAAAGTGAATTGAATTCTGATTGAGGGAGCATTCACATGGCAGAGATTGCAGAAACAGCTCACAGCGAAATTGATTATTCAATTGAGCGCACTGAGCGAAAAAAGAAACTGACAGCTGCTTTGAGAGTATTCGGCAAATTCGGTTTCGATGAAGGCGTAGCTGGCCATTTTACTGTGCGGGACCCAGAGCACGACGACAAATTTTGGGTTAACCCATTTGGCAAGTCGTTCAAGCAAATGAAAATGTCTGATCTAATACTTGTCGATCATGAAGGGAGCATCGTTCACGGCAGCGGGCTTTTGAATAGAGCAGCCTTCGCTATTCACTCTCAGATACACAAGAACCTTCCTCATGTTACCGCAGCGGCTCATACCCATTCTCTTTACGGAAAGACGTGGTCAACGTTGGGTCGTCTATTAGACCCTCTCACGCAAGACTCTTGCGCTTTTTTTGAGGATCACGTCCTGTTCGATGACTTCACTGGGGTTGTTAATGATACCTCGGAAGGCGAGAGGATTGCTAAAGCGCTTGGCACGAAGAAAGCGGCGATACTCCAAAACCACGGGCTGCTTACAGCCGGCAAAACGATCGATGAAGTGGCTTGGTGGTACATAACCATGGAAAGAACATGCCAAGCTCAGTTAATGGCTGAGGCAGCTGGAGATCCGGTCAAGATAAGACCTGATGTAGCGAGATTAACAAGAACTCAAATGGGTCTCCCAGAAGCGGGGTATTTTAGCTTTCAGCCAATTTATAATGTCGCGTTAGAAGAGAATCCCGATATGTTCGATGAGTGCTGAGCAGAAGTAGCTACTATGCTTTGCTCGGTTGAATTTTGCGAACGTGCTTGCTTCATGACGCGAGTATTTAACGTCTAAAAAGATTAAGTCTTTAAAAAATGGAACCCAAAGAAAATTGCGCTCTGATCATAGTTAACTTAGGAACGCCAGACGGTCCCGATGAAGAGTCGATCAGACGATTTTTAAAACAATTTTTATCAGATCCTCGCGTCGTGGACTTTCCTAGGTGGCTTTGGTTGCCAATCCTGAATGGAATAATTCTTAAAAGTAGGCCAAAGCGATTAGTAGAAGACTACTCTAGTATCTGGGGAGAGCGCGCAGGACCCATCGTAGAAATAACCTTCTCTCTTGCCAAGAAATTACAGACTGTTTTGCCTTCCGAAATAAAGGTCATCACAGCAATGACTTATGGGAATCCTTCAATTAAAGATGCCATCAAAGAAGCCAAGGGTTTTGATCACATAATGGTGCTGCCTATGTTCCCACAGTACGCCGGAGCCACAACAGGAGCGATAGAAGATCAAATTAACGCCAGCAAACACGAACTGTCTGTTAATAAGCCAATAAGGATAATTAGGGATTACCACGACGAGCCAAGTTATATAAAGGCTGTCTCAAACACAATAAGGGACCCCGAAAGATTTTTAAACATCGATTCCCAACTAGTATTTTCCTTTCACGGTATACCTCAATCGCAATCTAAACGCGGCGACCCATACCAAGACCAATGTAAAAAAACAGCCACTCTTATCGCTGAAGACCTGGGACTTAAACCCGAAGCATGGATGCTTACTTTCCAATCAAGATTTGGGCCACTGCCGTGGTTAAAGCCTTACACTGACAAAACAATGCAAAAACTTCCAAAACTTGGGATAAGAGACGTCACACTTGTTTGTCCAGGATTTGCCGCGGATTGCCTTGAAACCATAGAAGAGATAGACGTAGAGAATAGAGAATTGTTTCTCGAATCAGGAGGCAATTCTTTCACTTATATTGATGCTCTTAATGATACGGATGATCACGTAGAAATGATAAGAAATATTGTGCTGAATCATTTCCTTACTTGACCTCTTTGATCAAAGCTAACGAACTTAGATAAAATTTTACAGAAATGCAATGCCCTCAATAGATGTTTTTGAGGATTCTGAAAATCACTTTGATAGCTTAAGAAAATCACGAAGAGACGATAGGTTAATCTCGCGAAACGAGCTTGGACCTCAATCTAGATATCAGCGACTCTGCCAATCATCTTGAGAAACAACTCTCAAGTGATTATTTTCTGCGAATGGTAGTAGTAATGGTGAGTCAGTTTGTTTTTGCAGAACTAAATTGCCAATCAGGATCCACAGTCTCGAAAAGAATGTGGATGATTCTATAGGTAAGGCCCCAAACAACTTGTAGCCCCAGATCATATCCGGGGAAACACTGTTCTTTGCCATCGATTTCAAAAATGTGCTCGGTTTGCGAGTCTCCCCTATACATGTCTCCTAAGGAGCTCCAAATAATGTCCGAAACTTCGCAATTTAAGTCGATTAACGGGTCAGGATCATCAAGCAAATAAACAAAAGGGTATACCTTTAACTCCTTTCCGGTTTTTCTTGGTGTCGCCTTGATCGGCTCTATCTCTCCCAAATACGTCGCGACTTTTTTGAGATCAATTCCAGTCTCTTCTGTAGTTTCGCGTTCTGCCGTCTCTCTCATTGATTGGTCCTGAGGTTCAGAATGTCCACCAGGAAAAGCAATTTGCCCGGACCACGGATCACCCTCGCGCAGGGCTCTGACAATAAATAAGATTTCTGTGGAGCCTGCTTTCATTCTTAAAACTATTGAAACTGCCGCTCTCAAACCTGCGAACTCGTCAATCGGTTGAGTAATTTTATTATCGGATAAAACTCTTTGAATCTGGGAAAGAGTCAAGCTCTTCATAAAATTTTTCATCTCTTCAATTTATCAAAATGATCAACGAGAAAAATAAAAACACAACGACCTAGACGGT